>CADBTO010000395.1 GCA_902797565.1 uncultured Lachnospiraceae bacterium | reverse complement strand
GATCGTATCCGGCGGGAAGGTGAATATGCCGTTCTGCCGGCCGTTTGTGACGTCGGAGTGTTACAGGATCGCGGTGGATCGGGGTGCCGGCGCGTTCGCGGCGTGGGGCATCCGGCCGGATCTTTGCGTCGGGGATTTTGATTCCATACCGCCGGGGATAGTCCGGGATGTGGAGAAATGGGAGGCGGAAGGCTGCGAGGTCATCCGGCTGCCGGAGGAGAAGGATGATACGGATACGGAAGCGGCGCTGGGAGTTGCGCTGTCCCGCTGTGACGGCACGATAACGATTCTGGGGGGGCTTGGCGGCAGGGCAGACCACAGCCTGTCGAATATCCGACTGCTGGGACTTGGGCTGGAGAAAAGCCAGCCGGTATTCCTCGTGGATGAACGGAACCGGATCCGGATGCTGCAGGGGCCGGGGGAATGCGTGATAGAGAAAGCGCAGCAGTATGGGAAATATGTCTCGGTCTTTCCGTTTGACGGCGATGTGGAAGGGCTGTGTATGGAGGGCTTTGCCTATCCGCTATCGGATTTCCGGCTGACCGGCTTCCTGAGCCGGACTGTCAGCAATGAGATCACGGCGGAGCAGGGCCGGATCACGTTTACCGCGGGCATCCTGCTGGTTGTGGAATCGCGGGACTGAAAAATATACATAATTGCGATTTTGTATTGCAAGGGATGACATGGAGTCGTTCCTTGCATCTTTTATTTTTGGGATATTGTGATATGATACACATTGTCTTTTGAAGAAGGAGAAGTATTTCACAAAACTCCAAAGGTTTTGCATAAGAAGGAGGCTATAGAAATGATCAAGCTGGGAAAAGCGGTCGTGAAGAGCCGCTTCCTCATTCTTTTGGTAGGGATCGTGTTATTGGTTCCATCCGCGATCGGATATTTGAATACCAGGGTGAATTACGACATTTTATCTTATCTGCCTGGTGAAATTGATACCATGGTGGGGCAGGACATCCTGCTGGAGAAGTTTGGCACGGGGGCATTTTCCTTCGTCGTCCTGGAAGGTATGGATGACAAGCAGGTCAAGGCGACGGCGGAAGAGGTGGAGAAGGTTGAACATGTGAAAGATGTCATCTGGTATGGCAGCATTTTTGACCTGTCGATTCCGCAGGAAATCCTGCCGGATGAGGCATACAAATTTTTTAATAATGCAGGAACCGGGAGCAAGCTGATGATTGTCCTGTTTGACGAGGGGATGGCGTCAGACGGGACAATGGCGGCGCTGGATACGATCCAGGCAACGGTGTCCAAAAACGTGTACATCAGCGGGATGGCGAACGTGGTCAACGACCTGAAGAAGATCTCCCTCAAAGAGGTACCGGTCTATGTGGTGCTGGCAGTTGGCGTCTGCCTTCTGATCCTGTTCCTTTCGATGGATTCGTTCCTGGTGCCGGTGCTGTTTCTGCTGAGCATCGGGATGGCGGTTGTGTACAACCTTGGTACGAATGTGGCCAAGGGGGAGATCTCTTTCATTACGCAGGCGCTGGCGGCGGTGCTGCAGCTGGGTGTCACGATGGATTACTCGATCTTCCTCTGGCATAGTTATGAAGAATACCAGGAGAAGTACCCGGACGACAAGAAACGCGCGATGGCGCATGCTGTGGCAAGCACGTTCAGCTCCGTGGTCGGCTCTTCAACGACGAGCGTGGCTGGCTTTATCGCCCTGTGCTTTATGAGTTTCACGCTGGGGCTGGATCTGGGCATCGTGATGGCAAAGGGCGTGGTCTTTGGCGTGATTTGCTGCGTGACTGTGCTGCCGTCCCTGATCCTGGTCTTTGACCGGGCGATTGAGAAGACCCGGCATCCGGTTCTGCTGCCGGAACTGGGCGGCGTTGCGGATTGGGTTACAAAGCATGCGGTGGTGTTTTTCATCCTGTTCTTTGTGATTCTGGTTCCGGCGCTCTTTGGTTATACCCGGACGAAGGTGTATTATGACCTGGCAGGGACGCTGCCGCAGAGCTATCCGTCCCGGCAGGGCAACACACGGATGGACGAGGAATTCAAGATGGGCGCGGCGTCGATGATCCTTGCGGATGCGGACCTGCCGTCTGAGAAGAGCGTTTCGATGGTGAACGAGATCAAGAAGCTGGACGGTGTGAAGCTGGCAGTGTCCCTGGATTCCGCGACAGGCCCGATGGTCCCTTCGGAGATGATTCCGGCGGACCTGAAGGAAAAAATGGTATCCGGTGAGTACCAGATCATGCTGATTGTCAGTGAATACGCGACGGCGAGCGATGAAGTGAACGCGCAGTGCGACGAGATCGAGAGAATCATGAAGTCCTATGACAGTACGGCAATGTTGATCGGGGAAGCACCCTGTACCAGGGACCTGATCCACATCACGGATACGGATTTCACGCGCGTATCGGCGATTTCGATTATTGCGGTGTTTATCATTATTGCGATTGTGTTCAAATCCATCACGCTGCCGATCATCCTTGTGGCGGTGATCGAGTTCGCGATTTTCATCAATATGGGGATTCCGTATTATATGGGCGTGACAATCCCCTTCATCGCGTCAATCGTGATCGGGACCATCCAGCTGGGCTGTACCGTCGATTACGCGATTTTGATTACGAACAAATACAGGAAGAACCGTTCTTCCGGGATGGAAAAACGGGAAGCCGTTTCCGCAGCGCTGGCTTCTTCGGTCAACTCCGTGGTGGTGTCCGCGCTGACGTTCTTTGGCGCGACGGCGGGCGTGGGCTTCTATTCGGACATTGATATGATCTCGTCGCTCTGCATCCTGATGGCTCGGGGCGCGATCATCAGTATGTTCGTCGTTATCCTTGTGCTCCCTGCGATGCTGATGGTTTTCGACCGGCTGATTATTGCGACGAGCGTGGGTTTCCGGCCGGAAGGGAGTGCTGGAAGCGGACGGCTGAAGCGTGCGTAGGTGAGGCGCGTGAGGCGAGGGCAGCAGCGAACAGGGCAAGCCCCCGCCAGATTCAAGAAGAAAAAATATAAGAATAGATCAGATAGATGGGTTTCGGAGGATGATGGGTCATGAAATTCAAGGATTTACGAAAACAGTTCGTTTCAAAATATAGTATCAAATTTATGGCGGGGGCACTCGTTGTTTCCATGCTGGCAGCAGGCGCAGGCGGAAACATACTGTACCAGAACGCTGTGACAGCGGCTTATGCCGAGGAGAAAAAGGAAGCCAAGAAAGAGGTGGACGCACTTCTGGACGATCTGGACATCAAGAGCGAGAAGAAGACAGTGGATAAAGAGGAAACCGTCTATATCATTTCCGGTGCAGACGGAACGCCGGAGGAAACGCTGGTTTCCGAACATCTGTTCAACCGCGAAGAATCAGACAAAATCCATGACAAGTCCACGCTGACGGATATTGAAAATGTGGACGGGGAAGAGACCTTCGATGAGAACGGGGAGGAACTGACCTGGAGCGCGGGCGGCAAGGATATCTATTACCGGGGCAAGACCACGGCGGATGCGCCGATTACCCAGAGTGTCAGCTATTTTCTGAACGGGCAGGAAGTTTCGCCGGAGGAACTGGCGGGGAAAAGCGGAAAGGTACGCATCCGTTTTGATTATAAGAACAACTCCAGCTTCACCGAGAAGATTGATGGGAAGAAGGAGACCGTGGTTGTGCCGTTTGCGGCGATCACGGCGCTGATGCTCAGCGACAGTTTCTCCCATATCGAAGTAACGAACGGGCGGCTGATCGAGAATGGCAGCAGCAAGATTGTTGTGGGCTATGCCCTGCCGGGCGTGCGGGAATCCCTGGAAAAGGGGACAGATGGAAGCTTCGCGGAAGAAGTGGATCTGCCGGATTATTTTGAAATGACGGCGGATGTGGACAAGTTCGAGTTGTCCACGGCAATGACGGTGGCGGTCAATGCGGGCAGGAGCCGGAAGACCACGTCCAAGTCAAAAAATACGGATGCCCTGTCCGAGAGCATGGACGAGTTGTCTGACGCATCGAACAAGCTTTCGGATGGCGCGGACAAATTGTCTGACGGGCTGAAGACGCTGGATGGCAAGATGGGCGAGTTCCAGAGCGGGGCGAAGCAGCTGGCCAGCGGGCTTTCGGAATATACGAAGGGAACCGAGGCACTGGCAGACGGAATCGGAAAGATGAAGACGGCAACCGATCCGCTGGGAGAGGAACTGCCAAACCTTTCCAAGAAGCTGGGAGACCTGACATCGGGCGTTTCACAGCTGGCAGCAGGGACGCAGCAGCTTTCGGCTGGTTATGAAGGGGACGGGAGTGCGGAGAATCCGGGGCTGGTCGCAAGCATGGAGAAGATGGACGAGAGCACGAAGCAGCTTGCGAAGGGTGCGAAGAGCTTAAGCAGCGGCATGGGAGAGCTGGCAGCAGGCGCAGGCACGATGGACGAGAGTATGAAGAAGCTTGCGGAAGGCGCGGGCACGATGGATGAAAGCATCAAGAAGCTTGCGGCAGGTGCGGCGCAGCTGGATGAGGGGATTGCGCAGCTGGTCGGCGGCGGTGAGGAAGGCGGCGGCATTGCAGGGAAGGTGTCCCAGGGCTTTTCGCAGAGTGCCGCAAGTTCCCTTTCTGCGCAGATCGACGCGAAGATCAACGG
>CADBTO010000394.1 GCA_902797565.1 uncultured Lachnospiraceae bacterium | reverse complement strand
TTCGTATTGAATTTAATTTCATCATAGTTTCTTGATTATACCACATTCAGCCCTCAAAAAACAACCACATAATTCATTTTTTTCCCGACAATATATGATACGCTCCCTGGCTTGCGATATCATGAAAAACGTGTATCATGTTTCGAAAAGACATTGTTTTACAGCGTATTTTTCCGATTTGTAATATATTCCGTTTTTTAGAACAGGAGGGAGTGCGATGGGACTTTATCTGAATCCCGGCTTCGGGAACTTCAATGAAATCTTAAAAACCGGCCTCTATGTGGACAAGACCATGATGATCGACTATATGAACCGCTATATGAAGACCGAGTATAAATACATCTGCTTTTCCCGTCCCAGACGATGCGGGAAAACCGTCGCGGGGAATATGCTTGCGGCGTATTACTCAAAAGGGTGCGATTCGTCCAAAATCTTCGCGGCGCTGAAGATTGCAGGCGTCCCGGGGTATGCAGAGAAGATGAACCGGTACAATGTGATCAAGATTGATCTAAACGCCGAATACCAAATCACAAAGAACCGCGCTCTTTTTATAGACAAACTGGAAACAAAAATCAACAAGGAACTGGCAATGGCGTTTCCCAATGCAGACATTGACATCGAAGACTCGCTTGCATTGAGCATTTTGAATGCGTATGCAGACAGCGGCGAACCTTTCATCATCATCATTGACGAATACGACATCCTGGTCCGCGAACAGGTTCCAGATTCTCTTTTTTCAGAATACCTGCGTTTTTTGAATGGATTGTTCAAAAATGACACGCTGCGCCCTGCCATTGCCCTTGCATACCTGACAGGGATTCTGCCCATCGTCCGCGAACGCATCCAATCAAAACTGAACAATTTCGTTGAATATACGATGCTGGACGCCAAAGAGCTGGCAGAGTTCGTTGGCTTCACATCCCAGGAAGTCCAGGAACTATGCACACGATTTGACATGGATTTTGAAACATGCCGCCACTGGTACAATGGATACCGCCAGCATGGCTTTGAAATCTACACGCCCCGGTCAGTAGCGATGGCAATGTGGCATCATGATTTTGACAACTACTGGACGCGTACCAGTTCTTATGAGGCAATTTCCGACCCCCTCCGTATGGATTTTGATGGGATTCAGGAAAAAATTACGCGGATGCTTGCAGGGGAGCGCGTCCCTGTGGATACGACATTCTATATCAACACCACGGATTCTGCTGGTTTCAAAAGCTGTGACGACGTCCTTACATTCCTCATCCACCTTGGTTATCTTGCTTTTGATGCTGCTGACGAACACGCACCTGATGCAGGCACTTGCCGCATCCCGAATATTGAAATCCGCAACCAATGGAACAAGGCGCTTTCCGTATCAAAGGGCTATGAAGCCACGACCAGAATCATCCAGGCTTCCCAGCAGCTGCTGGAAGACACCGCTAAAGGCGATGCGGATGCCGTGGCAAGGGCTCTGGACGAAAGCCACATCCATGTGACCTCGAACCGCAGCTACAACAACGAAGACGCCCTGCAAAGCGCGATCTATCTTGCCTATCTTTATGCTGTAAACGATTACACCGTCATCCGGGAGATGACGACCGGCAAGGGGTTCGCCGATGTCGTATTCATTCCGGTCCGGAATCTTCCTGCCCGTCCGGCGATGGTCATTGAACTGAAGCGGAATGGATGCACGGAGAGCGCACTGGACCAGATCCGGGAAAAGAAATATTTCGACAGCCTTGCGCATTATCAGGGGAATCTGTTGTTTGTCGGAATCAATTATGACGAAAAAGAGAAGACGCATACCTGTAAGATCGAACAGTTTGAGAAAGACAGCTGAATACGCATTTATACAGGATTGAATGCACGGCAAATTCCCGATTTTTCTTGCGCAGCCCGCCACAATCGAGC
Source organism: uncultured Lachnospiraceae bacterium (assembly GCA_902797565.1). GTDB lineage: Bacteria > Bacillota > Clostridia > Lachnospirales > Lachnospiraceae > Weimeria. Next base: position 3,638 of record CADBTO010000394.1, on the reverse strand, counting down.
AGGGGGCGACACCCCCTCATGCTCACCTGACGGGCTGCGCCGGCGTATGCAAACTCATTCCAAAAGATATTGATACGTCCTGATGCGTTCCCTGAAACACTCCATTTCCCGCCGCTTCCCCCAATCCTTCTCCATTTCTGAGAGTTCCGATAAAAACCCCGCCGCATCCACCGAAAACGCCGGTTTTACAGGAAAACCAAATGCTACCAGCTGCTCCTCAAAGGAACCGGAGAGCGTGCACGCAGCTACGTCTTCTCCCGGAACGGTTTCCAGTGATCTGCCATTGTCAAAAATCGGTGCCGGTGTAAACCGATCCTGCCTGCTATCATAGATCACGCCATAGTTATGAGGATGGCGGTCTGTATTCGCAATGAGCAAATCCAGCTGCAGCATCTTTTTCATTGCATCCGCATATTGCTGCCGATCCATGCCAATCCGTCCTGCAAGATCGAGAATATACTCTAACCGGTCTTTTGCATTACGGAATCCCCACAACTTGTCCTGCAAGCGATGGAATCCTGTTTCCCGTTCATAAACCGTATTCATCGTTACAAATTCTTCGCCTTCCCTCAGGAAATTCCATGATCTGCACCCGGGTTTTCCATTGATCCGAAACGGTTCATAAGATACATACTCATTTTCCTGCAAACTGGAATATGCAAGGAACCTGCTTACCAGATATTCCACAAATCCTTCATTTCCAGAAGCATCCACCTTGTAAAAATACTGGTCTTTGTGATACTTCGTCTGTACCCCCCGGCTTGTAGTCCTGGTATCATAACGGTATTCCTCGCCCAGCCGCACCTCCGGAACTCTATACACGCACCCTCACATCCTTCCAGGAAATATCTTCTCCATCAAACTTCATCCAGATAAAATCATCATCATTGACCGCATGTGTCGCACGCAGGATGTCATAGGCATTATATTCCTTCAGCCCCATGCTGGCAAGCATCCCCTCATCGCAGCGCTGCGGGCAGATCACCCTGCCCTGCAGGATCGCCTTGATATTGGTCTCCGTCGTGCCCTCTGGAAACAGGGTCTTCATGCGGTTGTCCGTATATACTTCATATTTTTTCAGCTTCCCATCTACAATTTCAAGGCGCGCCGTTTTCACATCCCGATGATAAATATCACAACACAGGTTCAATCCCTCCATCCGATACCAGCCCCTTTCCCAAAGCTTCAAACCTTCAAAACTGCCTACAGAACCGTGTTCTGCAGAAAAATATCACGCTCCATCATAGCACAAGAGCCTGTCTGATGCAAACAAACACGCTTCCTGCAAAAAGTTCACAAAAAGTTCACAGAATTATTAGCACTCACCTCTTGACAGTGCTAATAATTTGGAGTAGTATATGAGGCGTGGACAGGGAAAGAGGTTCACAGAAATACATTGATTTGAAGGAGGCGCATGACTTATGTTGTTACCGAGTCTTTTTGGAGAAAATTTGCTGGACGATTGGATGGATTTCCCTCGGATGCAGGATTTTGACGACGTGAACCGCAAGCTCTACGGGAAACACGCGATGAGCGTCATGAAGACGGACGTCCGCGAGCACGACGGCGGCTTCGAGCTGGACGTGGAACTGCCCGGCTTCAAGAAGGACGAGATCAGCCTGACTCTGGAGAACGGCTACCTGTCCGTTGGCGCAGCCAAGCACAGCAATACCGAGGAGAAAGACAAGACGGGCAAGGTCATCCGCAAGGAACGTTATTCCGGCGCGATGCAGCGCAGCTTTTTCGTGGGCGACGCGCTCACAGAGGAGGACATCAAGGCAAAGTTCGAGGATGGCATCCTGAAGCTTTCCGTCCCGAAGAAGGACGCAAAGAAGCTGCCGGAAAAGAAAACCATCCTGATCGAAGGATAAAACGTTACGGGGGCTGCAGGGCCCCCGTTTTTTCAAACTCTTTATACCACACTCACTTCATAATTTGCATGTTCCGGAATGCCTGCCGGCGTAAAACGCCGCGCTAGGAATTTTTCAACAAGCGGAATCCACTGGGTGGCGTCCGCATTGATCTGGTCCTTCGCTGCCGCGGACACCCAGTCCGAAGTCGAAAGACCATGGTCTCCGGTCTCAAACGTATGGATCTCAAAGGGCACGCCTGCCTTTGCCAGTGCCGTCGCCATCAGCGTGGCGTGCGCGGGCGGGACAAGACTGTCCCCTGCTGTCCCCCAGAGAAACGTCGGCGGTGTATCTGCCGTCACCATCCGCGCCGGACTGACGCTTTCCAGAACCTCATCTGTCACTTCCGATTCTTCCAGTCCCAAAAACGCACGGTTGCTTGCGGCAAAAAACGCTTTCCCCATCGCATCCGCTTTCGCCATAACATGTTCGTTCATGTATACATAATCCGTCAGCGGATACCCCAGGATACACGCCGCAACTTTCAGGTCTTCCGGTCTTGCACCAACCGCATCATACAACTCGGGCTTGTTCCAGTACACGCTGTACATCGCGCAGTTGTGCCCGCCTGCGGAGAAGCCGCAGATCGCGAGTTTTTCCCGGTCGATATGCCACTGCTCCGCGTGGCTCCTGACATAAAGGACGGCTCTCGCGAGATCCTGCATCGGTGCGGGATGCGCCTTTTCTTTCTTAATTGCCAGCGGTTTCGAAAGATCCGGGAATCCGAAGTCTTCTCCCTGTGTATAGGTCGAATAGCGTACTACGAATGCATGGTAACCCATCCCGGCGAACCGCAGCGCGATCGGCTCCGCCTCGCGGTCTGAACATCCGAAATACCCGCCGCCCGGACAGATGATGACCGCGCCTCGGGATTTCACCCAGATCTCCGGAAAATTGTCCAGGATGTAAGATGTCACTGTGACATGAGGATTATTCTCATACAGCTGCTCTGTCACGATTTGCATAGACTGTCTCCTTTCCCATCTATCAATCTCCATATGGTATGCGCCTCGTTTTTCGTGCCTTTCAAACATTTTACCCATATTCCCGGCGATTTTCAAGAGGAAATTACTATGGATAAAGCTCCTCGATCCTACCCCAATCCCGCCACCCAACATAAGATGTCTCCCCCAAGCTCAGTGTCAGCTCACCCATATAAAACACGATGCTCCGCACATCCCGCCCACTGCATAATTCTACATATTTCCTGGTATTCTTTGACATCTTTGCCTCTGGTTCTGAGTTGCTCTTCACCTCGATTGCAAAGTTCTGCTTCCAGTCCGCGATCGCATCCACTTCAAACCCCTTTTTATCCCGGAAGTACGTCAATTCTGAATGCTTCCCCTGATTATAGCGTTGTTTCAGCAACTCCGCCACAGCCATTGTTTCCACCACAGCACCTTTAAGGCGGCTGAGTAAAAGTTCTTCTTTGGAACCAATCCGTAATAGATGGCACAACAACCCCGTATCCGTAAAATAAAGCTTCGGCGATTTGGTAATCGTCTTTCCAAGGTTATTCGATGCAGGCTGCAAAAAATGGATGATATAAGACATTTCCAATATGGAAAGCCAATTCTTGATCGTTGGCGCGGAAACTCCTACATCCCTGGAGATGCTGTCCATCGAAGCAATCTGCCCACTGTACAACGCGCAAACCTGAACAAACTTTTTGAATGCTGACAAATTCGATGGGTTCACCTGCTCACTGACATCCATATCCAAATAAGT
>CADBTO010000393.1 GCA_902797565.1 uncultured Lachnospiraceae bacterium | reverse complement strand
CCTGCCGCGCGAAGCTTTCTGGGAGAGGGGGCATGGAACCCGCAGAAAGCGCACAAGGAGCGCGAGAAAAAGAAGAAACGGAACCGCCCGTCAAGGACCGGGGCGCACCAGACAAAACGGAAACGGATGAACGAGGGCATTCCCAAGGGCAGGTCCGGCGATGCGGACCAGATCGCGGCAGAGTTTTTCCCGCAGCTGGGCGCAAAGGAGTTTGATTATCCGGAATTTGGCATGGAAGGGACGAAATATTTCGGGCTGGTATGGGAAACGAATGCTGCCGTGATCCAGATGTTCGAAGAGGAAGGGAAGGCGCTGGAGGAAACGGGGAAGGCCGTGCGGGAGGCGATGCAGCGGCTTGTCCTGACGGATATGGGAGAACGCACGTTCATTATCCAGCGGGCGGGCAGGAGTTTTGTGACGGAAGCGTCCAAAGCGGCGCAGAAGGAATTTGCCGGGATGGCGGAAGAGATTATTGAAGACACGGATGCGGAGAACTTCCTGGAAAATCTGGAACTGCTGCATGAAATATACAAGGACTGCCAGGAGAAGTGCAGGTACTGAGCAGGCGTTTTTTTTAGAATGGAATGGAAAGAGGATATGGAACATCAATTCGATCATCAATTATTGGAACGGCTTCTGCAGCGTCCCATCTATCTGGATGGGGCGACGGGGACGAATTTACAGAAGGCAGGCCTTCCGAGCGGGGCCTGCCCGGAAGACTGGATCCGCCATCATCCGGAGGCGATTCTGGATTTGCAGCGCGCCTATGTGGAGGCGGGGACGGACATCCTGTACGCGCCGACCTTTACGGCGAACCGGATCAAGCTGGCGGAGTACGGGCTGGCCAGCGAACTTTCCGCGATCAACCGGGAGATGGTGCGGCTGTCCCGCGAAGCGGCGCGGGCAGCAGGCGCGGGTGCAGATGGCGTGCCAGCAGGCGCGGGTACAAGCGGCGCGGTGGGCACCGGCGCGGGGCAGAGGAAGGTGCTTGTGGCCGGGGACCTGACGATGACCGGGGCGCAGCTGGCTCCGCTTGGGGACCTGGCGTTTGAGGAGCTGGTGGATATTTATAAGGAGCAGGTTGCGGCAATCCTTTCGGAAGGGGTGGACCTGTTTGTGGTGGAAACGATGATGAGTCTGCAGGAGAGCCGCGCGGCGGTGCTGGCAGTCAAAGAGAGCTGCAGCCTGCCGCTGATGGTGTCCCTGACGATGAATGAAGACGGCAGAAGCCTGTACGGGACGCCTCCGGAAGTGGCAGTGAATGTCCTGCAGAGCCTTGGGGCGGACATTGTGGGGCTGAACTGTTCGAGCGGGCCTGCCCAGATGCTGCCGCTGGTCCGGCAGATGCGGCGGGTGGCGAAGGTCCCGATCCTGGTCAAGCCCAATGCGGGGATGCCGGAGCTTGTGGACGGGGAGACCGTGTACCGGATGACGCCGGGGGAATTTGCGCAGGAGATGCGCCAGCTGGTGGAAGAGGGTGCGGCAGTACTGGGTGGCTGCTGCGGCACAACACCGGAGCATATCCGCGCGCTTGTGGAGCGGACCAGGGACTTTTGCCCCTTGCAGCCGGATCCGGCCGCAAAGACCGTCCTTTCTTCGGAGCGGATGAACACGGAAATTTCGCTGGATGGCAGCTTTATCGTGGTGGGGGAGCGGATCAACCCGACCGGGAAGAAGAAGCTGACGGCAGAACTTCGCGAAGGGAGCCTGGAACTTGTGCGGGAGTATGCCCGTTCCCAGGAGGAGAACGGCGCGCGCGTCCTGGACGTCAATATGGGCACGAGCGGTATTGATGAAAAAGAAATGATGCTCCGTGCGGTGGAAGAGGTGTCTTATACTGCGGATCTTCCGCTCTGCATTGATTCCAGTTTCCCGGAAGTGATCGAAGCGGCGCTGCGGATTTATCCGGGGCGGGCGCTGATCAATTCGATTTCCGGGGAGGAAGAGAAGCTTTCACGGCTCCTGCCGATCGCGAAGAAATATGGTGCCTGCTTTATCCTGCTGCCGCTGTCTTCTGCTGGGCTGCCTGCTTCTGTGGATGAGAAACACAGGATTCTGGGACACATCCTTGAAGAAGCCGGGAAGGCGGGCATTTCCAGGGACAATATCATCGTTGATGTCCTGGTGGCAACAGTGGGTGCGGATCCCCAGGCGGCGCTTAACTGCTTTGCCACGATCGACCACTGCAAAAATGTACTCCGTCTTCCTACAATCTGCGGATTGTCGAATATTTCGTTCGGGCTGCCGCAGCGGATGTTTGTCAATGCGGCGTTCCTGAATATGGCGATCGGGCGGGGGCTGACGATGGCGATTGCGAACCCGTCCCAGGAACTTTTGATGTATACGGCGTTTGCGGCGGATATGCTGCTGAAGAAAGACGGGGCGCAGGAACGTTATCTTGCCGCAGTGCCCCAGGGCAGTGTATCGGTGACAGCAGGAACGCCATCCGGTGCCGGGAGCGTGGGGCGTCCGAGTTATCCTCCGGTTATGGAATGCGTGGTGCAGGGGCAGGGCGAGAAGATCGAGGCGGAGATCAGAAAGTGCCTGGAAGCCGGGGAGACGCCGGAGCAGATCCTGGACCAGTACCTGATCGCGGGCATCAATGCCGTGGGAAAGCTGTATGATGAGAAGCGGTATTTCCTGCCCCAGCTGATTTCCGGGGCGAACGCGATGGAGCGCGGCGTGGCGGTGCTGGAGCCGCTGCTGCAGCAGGATGATGGAGAGAAGAAGGAAACGGTCGTGATTGCGACGGTGGAAGGGGATATCCATGATATTGGTAAGAACCTGGTGGCGCTGATGCTGAAGAATTACGGGTATCGCGTGATTGACCTTGGAAAGGACGTGCCTGCGGAAGAGATCATCGAAGCGGCGGTGCGGGAGGATGCGGATGTGGTCGGGCTTTCCGCGCTGGTGACGACAACGATGATGAAGATGAAGGAAGTTGTGGAACTGCGAAATGAGCGGGGGTGCCGGGCGAAGGTCGTTGTGGGCGGCGCCTGCGTCAGCGAGGCGTTTTCGAATGAGATCGGGGCGGACGGATATTCGGAGGACGCCACGGAGTGCGTGAAGCTGCTGCAGCGGCTTCTGGGCGGCGCAGGG
>CADBTO010000392.1 GCA_902797565.1 uncultured Lachnospiraceae bacterium | reverse complement strand
ATAGGTAGACATTTGTCTCTTTGCGCAAAAAAGAGCGCAAAAAAAACACACAAAATGATTCACCCCCCACTTTACCACAACCGGAGGAAAAAGTCTATGCACGAATTGAGTTATCTCATAGAATTTGTGAAGATTGCTGAGGAAACTGCGTCAAAAAACGAGATTTCGAAGATTTGCACCCTTCGACTCAAAATTGGAAAGGCGACCGGTGTCCTGCCGTATTATTTACAGCGTTATTTCCCTTCTGCCACAAAAGGCACCCGGCTGGAGGGTGCGAAGCTGGAAATTGAAGAAGTCCCGGTGCATGCTGCCTGCGAAGACTGCGGACTGGAATATGAACCGAATGCCCAAAACCGCTATACCTGCCCAGCCTGCGGCTCCATCCGGGCGAAGCTCACCGGCGGACGGGAACTTCTGGTGGAGGCGATCGAAGGGAGCGCGGGCACGTCGTAGGGCATCGGACAGAGCGTGGGTGCGTCCTGCTTTGCCGGGGTCTTTCACATCGCACCCCATCGCCCCGTCGCCCCGTCGCCCTGTCGCCCTGTTGCCCCGTCGCATAGAAAGAAAAAAAGAAAAAGAAAACCCCCGCATGGCATGCGGGGGCGTCCTTTGGTCGTATGTATGAAAAAGTATGTAGTGGAGGTTTGTTAGTTATTCCTAACGTTAGTTGTTCCTAACGAATAATACTACACCAAATCCAATATTGCAAGCTTTTTTTTCATTTTTTTGAAAAAAAATCCCTCTCTGCCAGATTCCCGGCTTTTCCACACTTTTTCTATCACTTTTTCTATAGGAAGCAGCTTCATTTTGTGTTATAGTATTGCTTACTATGTTTCATAGAAGATAGGGGGGTATCGAATCATGAAATTCTTTCAGAAAATCGGAACAAGGAGCCGCGCACTCCTTTTCACTCTGACAGCTGTGCTCATTGGTGCCAGCGGGCTGCTTTCCGGCGGCAGGATGGACACACAGGCCGCAGAAGAAAGCAGCGAGGGAAAAGCCGCGGTTTTCAGCTACGTGGCCAACCAGAATGACAATGAAATCGACGTCTCCATCAACGCCTCGTCCAATCCGGGAATCAAAAGCCTTTCCTTTTCTCTGTCCTATGACAGCAAAGCGCTTAGCTATTCCCGTACATCCTGGACTTCCAAGCTCAGCAACACGGACGAAACCAGCGAAACAAACCTGGACGACGCCGTGGCATTGTCCTTTACTTCTGCACAGGGCTATGACGCAGACGGCGTGCTTGCCACCATTACCTTCAACAACAACAGCGGGATCAAGCCGGAAGACGCAAAGCTGAATCTTTCCATCGACTCGGTATCCTATATGGACGGCAGCGGCACGCAGGTGGTCGGAAAGGGAAAGAGCTGGGGCTCCGATTCCACCACTGCCGCTTCTAAAAAAGCTTCCAAAAACCAGCCGGACAAAAACTACCAGACCGGACAGGGAATCGGCACAGATATCTTCCTGTTGATCGGGGCCGGTGCTGCCGCCATCGCGGGCGTGGTATTCTGTTTGTTCCGGCGGAAGGGCAAATAAAAGATGAATGTGCATAAAGAAAAACGACTTGCAAGACGGTCTGATCGGAACTCCTCCCGGCATCCCGAAGGATACCGGGAGGAATACCGGGACCTGGACGCGATGCAGAAGCTGCTGCCCCAGATCCGGGATCTGACAGACCTTCAGCTGAAAACCTGCTACCAGTCCCTCTGCCGCGACCAGCGGAAGATATTTGCCGGCTGGCTGGGGAATTATTTCCTCAGCTGGCTGGCTTCTTCGATTGAGAAAAAAACCTTTGACCAGGATTTCCCCCTGCTTTCCTCGGATATTGCCGTGCTGAAGAAACTGCTCCAGGAAAGCGAGGGCTGCAGCGAAGGGGAATGGCGGCAGATTTACGATTCCCTGTGGCGGAAACGCAAAACATTATTCGTATCCGGTCTTGGCGAGGCATTCCTCAAAAAATTACGGCTTGATTTACAAAAAGCCGCAGAGGCTGCGCTCCCGCCGCCGCTCCCCGAAGAATATTACAAGAAAGCTGAACAAACAGAAAAAAAGAAGCAACAGAAGGCTGAAAGGGCTGCCGCCAAGGCGAATCGTACGAAGCAGGCCCCGCCCCGGCGGGCTGCAGCAGAGCCCATGCCGCTTTACGCGCGGGTATGCACGTTCCTGCTCCTCATCGTGGCAGCCGGTTCCCTGTCGATCTGGGGCTATACACGATTTGAATCAATGGAGCGGGACCGGGAGCTGTCCGCTGCCAGGGCGGAAGCGCTCCAGGATGACACGGAACGACCTGGCAGGGATGCAGCAGAAGCCGCAACCACAAATACTTCGAAAAAAAAGATTGCCCGGAAAACCGCCAAGCCGAAGATGATCCCCAAATACAAGAAGCTGCGGCAGCAATACCCCCAGCTTTTTGGCTGGATCCAATCGGATGGACTGGATCTGGACGAACCGGTCATGCAGCCGGTCAATGATCCGGACTTCTACCTGACCCACGACTTCAACGGGAACGGCGCGACCGAAGGCGCGCTCTTCGTGGATTACCAGGAAGCCCGTTACCCCCGTTCCAATTATATCGTCATCTACGGGCACAATATGAAAAGCGGGAAGATGTTCGGGAAACTGGATTATTACAATATTGACGGCTATCTGGAACAGCACCGGAAAATTCGATTTGATACATTATACGAAAAAGGAAATTATGAGGCTGTCGCGCTTGTGCGCACGCATGTCCTGCGGAAAGGGGACGATGGCTTCCGGTATTATCAATGCTTCGGGTATCGTTCGAAGGAAGAGTGGCAGGAGATCCTGTCCTTCGTGAACGGGTCGCTCGTGCAGGGCAGTACGGATACACTGAAGTACGGCGACCAGCTGCTGCTGATGTCAACCTGCGAATATTCGCAGGAGAACGGGCGGTATGTGCTGGTGTGCAGAAAGGCGGGGTGAGGTGCCCCGCCTTTTTTGTATGAATCAGTCCGGGATTCCCACTGGCGGGAATCAATTCGCGTTTACCAGGCCCGCGTACATTGGCTGCTGGTCTGTCGGTATCTTCAAAGCCTCCATCGCCTTCTCGATCGTAACTCCGAAAGATTCCATAACATTCTTGATGTCGCGCAGCTTCGCTTTCTGCTCACCGCGCGCTTCCGCTTCATCCAAAACCTTGCACATCGTCACACCCTCCTTGCTCCGTTCCAGTTCATCAACAGACTGTCTTCTTTTATCCTCGCCGTCCCGTCAACGAGCAGGTTGTTCACAATATCCGCAAACACACTTCCCTGCGATATCTTTCTGTGCCATAATCCGAATCCTCCATATGCAAATTTACAGGGATCGTATACCATAGAATCTGGAATTCAATTCGCATTCACTAAGCCCGCGTAAGTCCTCCGTTCAGAGCCTGCGATTTTCAAGATATCCATTGCTTTTTCCACTCCTACACCTAAAGATTCCATAACATTCCTGATATCGAGCAGCTTCGCGTTCTGCTCGCCTGCAGCCCGCCCCCTGTTCTCCACTTCATCCAAAACCTTGCACATCGTCACACCCTCCTTGCTCCGTTCCAGTTCATCAATATGTTCCGCAAACCGGTTGTCTCCAGTCAAAACTGCCATCAAATCCAGGACTTCCCGGACGTGCGTAATCTGGCGCTCTGACGGGACATAGCTGCCATTCTTCCGCATCTGCGTGAAGTAGTCGGCCACCTCCCGGAAATCACTTTTGAACCTCGCCACCTGCTCATCCGTCAGATAAGCAATCTCGAATAAGTTGATTCTATAGTCCT
>CADBTO010000391.1 GCA_902797565.1 uncultured Lachnospiraceae bacterium | reverse complement strand
TTTGATGGGGAAACTGGAGAACAGCCCCCGGCTGAATATCCAGCTGCGGAAGATCCTGCTCCAGGGAGAGTCGACTGCCGTAGTGCCATATGACTGGGAGCAGGAACTGCTCCGGATGTACGGGTTTATCCGCAGCGACCATGGCAGGGTTGCCATTTCCAACCGGATTTTTGAGATGCTTCTTTACGCGCATTATATCGGAGAAAATAAAAAGAATGATGGCCTGAAGCAGGCAGGGGCGCAGCAGCGTTCCATCTTCGTGGGGGAGGACGGATGGCTGGATGTCCCGAAGATCATGGGGCACTTTATCGAGGAGCAGGGGCGCATCCATGGGGAGATTTCCGGGCAGGAAGGGCAGAAGTTCCTTGAAGAAGAAGGCAGGGAGCGTTTCCTGACGTATCTTTCCGCCATCATCAACGGGACGGGTACATACAGCGTGGAGGAGCAGACGCGTGACGGAAGGCGGATGGACGTGGTCATCCATTACCTGGGCCGGCGCTATGTCGTGGAGCTGAAGATCTGGCGGGGCGAGCGGTATCACGAAGAAGGGGAGCGGCAGATTGCGGGCTACCTGGACTATTTCGGGCTGGACACGGGGTATCTGCTCAGTTTCAACTTTAATCGGGAGAAGAAGCCGGGAGTCGAGCGGGTGGAGTTTGACGGGAAGGTGTTGTTTGAGGGGACGGTTTAGGGAGAGTTAGGAGTTTGGTATGGTAGATTTGCAGGAAACCAGGAAGGAGATCGATGCAATCGATCAGAAGATCAAGGCACTGTATCTGGAGCGGATGCAGCTTTCGGAGGCAGTGGCGGATTACAAGATCCGGACCGGAAAAAAGGTTTTGGACCGGCAGCGGGAGGCGGAGAAGCTTACCGTGCTGACGGCAGGGGGGCTGGACGCCCAAGAACTGGATGCTTTTGAAAAAGAAGGAATACGGGAACTGTTTGAACTGATGATGGCGACCAGCCGGAAGAAGCAGTACCGGCTCCTTGCAGTACAGGGCATCTATGAGAGCAGCGGGTTCGAGATGGTGGATGCGTACGGCTTTTTTGGGACAACAGTGTGCTATCAGGGTGTGGAAGGTGCGTATTCCCAGGCGGCGATGAAGTCTTTTTTTGGCCAGGAGGGATATACTTCCTTCCATGTAAAAAGCTGGCGTGCGGCGATGGATGCGCTGGCAGACGGGCAGTGCGATTACGCGGTGCTTCCGATTGAAAATTCCACAGCCGGGGCGGTGGCAGAAAACTATGACCTGTTGTATGAATATGATTTTGCTGTCATCGGGGAGGAGATTCTGAAAATTGACCACTGCCTGCTGGGTGTGCCGGGTGCGGAAGTATCTAAGATCCGGCGAGTGTATTCCCATCCTCAGGCGTTAATGCAGTGTGAACGTTTCTTCCTGGAGCATCCGGGTGTTTCTGCAGAGCGTATGGAGAATACTGCTGTATCCGCACAGAAGGTCAAAGTCGCGGGGGATCCCACACACGCAGCAATTGCTGGGAAAATTAACGCATCGCTTTACGGGCTTTCGGTCCTGCAGGAAGCGATCCAGGACGATCAGAAAAACGAGACGCGTTTTCTGGTGGTTTCCCGGAAGAAGACCTGCCGGAAAGATGCGGATACGATCAGCATCTGTTTTGAACTGCCGAATGACGAGGGGACATTGTACAAGAGCCTGTCCCACTTTGCGTTCAACGGGCTGAACATGAGCCGTATCGAGTCGCGCCCGATTGAGGGGAAGAACTGGCAGTACCGCTTTTTTGTGGATTTTGCCGGAAACTTGGATGATGAAGCGGTGATCTGCGCTCTGGAAGGGCTGCGTGCAGAGACAGCAGAGATGAAGATCCTGGGGAATTATTGAGCCAGTGAGGCGTTATGAAAAAAATAATGAGAGAAACTGCGTTGTTTTTATTCATTCTGTTAAAAAGTGGGGTAGCATAAACTGCTGCGATATGGTAAAATGTTCCATCGTATGATAGTTTGAGGTACTAAAGGAGCTTTGCATGAAAAAACAAATGCGAAAAAAAGACAGAAACAGCGTGTATCTTGTGCTCGCTTCGATCCTGGGGATTGCCGTCAATGCAGGGCTTTCATTTTTGATGACCTGGCTGGGAATGCCGATGTATCTGGATACAGTGGGGACGATCTTTGTTTCCATGCTGGGCGGAGTTTTTCCGGGGATCCTGGTTGCCGTCGTCAGCAGTATGATCTGCAATCTGTTCAACCCGCATGCGATCTATTTTGTACTGCTGGGTGTCCTGATTGCGGTCTGTGCGGCGGAGTTTGCGCACAGGAAGGCATATCGGTACAAGCTGTCGATGCTTCTTCTGGTGGCCCTGCTCACGCTGATCGGAGGCGGGATGGGGACGTTTTTCCAGTGGCTTTTGCAGGGGGATGCGCAGTTTACGGAAGTGGCACAGGGGGCCAGGCTTTTATCAAACGGGAGCGGCAAGGGGTATTTCCTGGCTGTTATGGTGGTCAATCTGGGAGTCAATCTTCTGGATAAGCTGATATCCGTTGTATTGGCACTGATTTGCCTGCGTTTTGTTCCCGTGGAACAACGGGAGCGGATCTGGAATTTCGGGTGGAGGCAGAAGCCGCTTGGGGACAGTGAGATTCGTGCGCTTGGGGGCAGGCTGGGAAAAGGGCCGGGCAGCCTTCGGTTTCGGACAACGTTGATGCTGACGCTTGCAACGCTTTCCCTGACGCTGGTGCTGGGGTGGATCAGCCTGCGGATGTATTATGAAAAAAC
>CADBTO010000390.1 GCA_902797565.1 uncultured Lachnospiraceae bacterium | reverse complement strand
GTCAAAATACACTTTCACCGGATCATTTTCTTCTATTATAAATGACGCAAAATCGCCCGACTCTGACCAGAGATCCTCCTCTTTCCGGACATATCCCCGGCTTCTCTGCGGATCCTCGTATGGGAAGGTCTTGATAAACTGGAGGTCAAACGGCACATCATATACAATATCCATAAGTCTCCAGCTCCTTATACTTCTGTCCCACAATCTCCCGGCTCTTTGCAAAACGGGACAGGCTGCCATACTTATCTAATACTTTGTAGATCGAATGTTCGGAATCCCTAGACAGGATCTCTCCCCAGATGTTTTCCGGTCCACGGAGCTTTGTCAGAATCCGCTGGCCCACCTGGTAATCGAGGCCCTCGTCCTGGCCAAAGTCCTCCCAGTCCTCATCCTGGGGCAGATTTGCAAGATATTTGTCAATACTCTTCACCACGCGCGGCCCAACCCCGTACTTCGTACTCGCTCCCTGGAACAGCGTGTGCAGATCCCAAAGGAAACTGTGGAGTTCTCCCGGATGCTTCTCTGCTGCGGACTTCACAAGCCGCTTATAGTCCTCGTTTGTCCATGTCACGGTACCCACGGATTCATACGGCTTCTTGGACCATTCTGTCGCATAGTTGAGTACTGACAGTTCTATGACATTCGCACGGTCGAGCACCTTGTCTGAAAAATGATAGGTTGTTTCGTCAATATTCACCGTTCCGACAAAATGGATATTATCGCCAATCGCAATCCTGCTGGGATATTTCGCGGAGTTGTACAGCCGCTCTTCGTACTGCTGGTCATAAAGCTGCAGCATGCGCTGGCTTTCCGGCTGTTCCAGGATGGACAGGAACTGGCTGAAATAATGCTCCACCCGTGCCAGATTCATCTCGTCGAAACAGACCAGGAAAATCTTGTCCTTGTTTTCCTCCAGCTGTGCCCGGATCAAGAAATCCAGGAAGCCGGACTCCGAAGCATGGTATACCATATGGACCAGGTCGATATAGCCCAGCAGGTCAGAATCGTCGTTCCAGGACGGGCGCACCGGCACGAACAGCATCCGGCTGTCCTCGGAATTTGCTGACGTATTGATACCAAGTGCCCTGGCGTACACATCCACTAATGCAGATTTTCCTGTCCCGCTCAAGCCGGAAAGGATCACGAGATCGCCCGTCTTCATTGCCGTATGGAAGTTGATCAGGTCTTTTTTGCTGTAATACAGATTCCGCCGCTGGCTATGGTATTCCATCAGGTCTATCATGGAATGATCCGTTTTCTTTGATGTGTCCCGGTCCACCAGTTCTTCCGTACTGGGCTCCGTGATCTCCATCGTTTTCACTGCCTTGGGCATTGCGTCCGCAAGCGTCGGCACCGTCTCCTCCACCTCTGCCGCAAGTGCGGCCTGCTGCTGTGCCAGCTGCTCCTCTGCCATGCGCTTCTCCTCCGCAATCCGTCGTTCTTCTTCTTCCTTCGCTGCCAGTTCCTGCACCTTCTTCAGCAATTCGTTCTGCACCTGGTTGTACATATCCTCCGGTACGAACATCAGCGACGGGTTGATATCCGGCGCAAAAATACTGGACCGGACGAAGCTATGATCCAGGGGCAGACGGAAAATCGTTTCCGGATCCGTATGGATCACGATCGCCCCCAGGGCATCATTCGACAGTTCGGAAATATTCCCGATTGCGATCATCTCATTCTTTTCTGTCTTCCAAACGACAAACGCGGGCGGCGTGTCATCCGGATAATAGCCAAACGTACTGCCGAGCGGCCCGCCATCCTGCACCACTGCCAGAAACTCTTCTAATGTACTATAACTGCGGTGGAAGTTCCAATTCGGATTATTCCACAACTCTAATGTCATATCATCGCGGGACGAAAAAACGGGAATTGGATAATACCGGTTTTCCGGATTGAAAGACGGCGGCTTCGGCGTCATATCAATTCTCTGGATATTGATGAATCCGTTGCTCTTTTCGCGATAGGTATAGATAAACAGTTTTCCGTCCACCGCCTCGTGGAACTGGTCGATCTGGTCATCATCTGCAGCATAACTGTCCACCCCGGCAATATCCCTGTCATCAAAGTTGCTCAGGTATCCCGTCGCTGTTGACGCATCAGAAACAAGCAGGGATTGTACAACAAACTGTATGGTATGTGCATTATTTACAAATATTGAATCTTTTCCACCCATGGCCGCCGATGCAATGGTTCCCACCAGCTGCCTGTTTTTCTTTTCCATTTGAATCACTCCTGTTTCTTTCCTTTTATTTTTGCAGCTGTGCCACAATTTCACTGCTGCTGCGTACAAATTCGATCTTGCCATCCCGGTTCTCGCCCAACAGCGGGCCGTATTCATAGAAGGTAAAATCATTTTGCACCACAAATATCTTTTCAAATCGGTCATAACGTTCATTTTCTGAAATGTTGTCTTTTATAATAATATTGTATAAGCATTCTTCTGCGTCCTTGATCTGGTGCCTGGAAAAACACAATACCTTCGGCAGCCTCTCCCGCAGGCCTTCCAGCACTTCGATCCGATTTTTCAGTTCCTTTATTTCCCTGTCTTTTACCTGGATGTTCTTCTTGTACGTCTCATTCTCTTCCCGCAGCCGGGCAACTTCCTGTTCCAGGTCTTTTACAATGTTTTCCCGTTTATTCAAGTCTTTTTTTAATGTTTTAATCTGTTTTTCATACTCTTCTGATTCATTCCGTTTTGCACGCAGCTTCTGTTCCGTCGATTCCAGCTTCTGCCGCTGCCTTGCTTCGCTTTCCTTCAGCCGTGCCAGTTCTTCCGCAAGATCCGGCCCCTGCGCTGCATCTCGTTCTGCCTGCTGCACCTGGCTCTCATCGTTTCCTTCCTGCTCCCTGTTTTTCTGCTCAGCCTCTTCCCTGCGTTTTTGCTCCAGCTGCTCCAGCTCTTCGAGCGCTTCTTCCCGGTTTCCTTCCCCAAAACGTCTGCGTTTCCGGCAAAGCGCCGGGATATCTCCGTCCATATTTTCAATACAACGCATCATAATTGCAAGGTTTTTTCCACGTTCCCGAAACCTGGCACGCGATTTCAATGAATTCTGAATCGAACTGAGCGGCGCGTTTTTCACATCCCGGAACCCGCTGACCACATACCCGTCCCGCGCTGCCTGTGTCATCAATTCCCGTAATTCTTCCGGCGTCAGCAGAACCAGTGCCCGGGTCATAAAGTCCAGGTCTTCTGCCACGCGCTGTGAATCTTTGTCCATATAAGCCTCCTTATTTGAGAACTCCTTTGTGTGCGCATCATTTTTCGCTACTGCGGCGACATTCACCAGACACGCTGGTGAATGACACCGCTCCTGTGGCATGGTGCAGACCTTCGCTCCGCTCAGGGCTGCACCATTGCCCGACGAACATGCGCACAGTCGGAGTTTGGTTTCGAACTCCTTTGTGCGCTTATCAATCAGCGTTAC
>CADBTO010000389.1 GCA_902797565.1 uncultured Lachnospiraceae bacterium | reverse complement strand
GCAAACGATAAAATCTGCTTGCATTTTTTCAAAAATGTGTATATAATGAAACAGATTGCTTGTAATGCGGTGTTTGTATGCAAGGCAAGCTGACGAAGTGGATTATGAAAAATGGGTAGGGCAGGAGGTATTATGAGAAAAGAGGTACGGAAGATCATTCGAAAGACCGTGGCGGGAGCTGCGTTTGGACTGTTTGCATTTGCTGCGCTTTTGGCCGCTCCTGGCGGGAAGGCTGAAGCAGCAGATACATCCGGTACCTGCGGGACGACGATGACCTGGGATTTCTCCGGAACCACGCTCCACATCCGTGGAACCGGGGATATGTATAATTACAGCAAAGGGCAGGCTCCCTGGAGCAGCCTCAAGTTTGTTACGGTGGAATTTGATCCGGGCATTCTTTCTGTGGGGGACTATGCGTTTGCGGACAGCATTGTTTCAACCGTGAACCTGACAGATTCCATCAAGCGGATCGGAACCAGTGCTTTCGAAAACTGCGACAGAATGGTGACAATCCCGCTGCAGGGGCTGAGCGAAATCGGTGAACGGGCGCTCTATGACTGTGATTCCATCGCATCTGCAGCGATTGCCGGCAGCGCAGAAGTAGGGCGGAGTGCCTTCGCATCCTGCGACCGGATGACCTCCGTGAATATTGGCGGTTCCGCAACCCTGTGGGACGAAGCGTTTGCGGGAACGACGCCGCAGACTCTGGAGATCAAGGATAATACCGTGGTGGGCAAACGTGCGTTTTCCGGATGCAAGCAGCTGAATACTCTTACTATAGGAAATAACTGCGTCATCGGGGAGCATGCGTTTGCCGGAACGGAAAATCTGAACCGGATTACGCTGGGACAGAACCTTGCGGTAGGAAACGAAGTGTTTGACGGGGCACAGAAGATTTCCAGCCTGACGATCCTCTCTCCAACAGCGCCAACCTATGGCAGCTATCTGATCGCATCCACGCGGATCACGAGCGTACAGATCTATGTGCCGACCGATGCGACCGGCTATGATGAAGAGCCTTGGACGATGTACCATGTAAATAAGACACAGGAGCACGTGAATCCGGTTGCTGCGACTTATTATGTTGATGAAACGCAGATCAAAAGCATCAAAGTGGGCAAAGGTGCCATTCTGAAAGATGTAACCGTGGATATAAACCCTGTTGCTTCGGCAAGCGGTTATGAAATCCTGTATTCCTACCAGCAGGATTTTTCCGATCCAACCATTGCGCGTTTTGGCACCGGGAAAACATCCATCACGATCAACGTAAACCGCCAGAAGAAACTGTATCTGCGTGTCCGCGCATACAAGCTCCGCGGCGGGGTGGAAGTATACGGCGGTTATGGGAAGCAGGCGAGCCTCGATGACATGGACCACTATGTAACTTCTGTGAAGCTTTCAAAAACAAGCTTTAAGTATAACGGAAAAGTCCAGACACCGAGCGTGAAGGTGAAGCTGGAAAACGGTGCTTCGCTGTCTGCAGCGTTTTACAATGTCCAGCTGCCCAGCGGGCGGAAGAAGGTCGGGACATACAAAGTGAAAGTAACCTTCAAGGGTGACTACGCAATGAATGCCAGCAAGACGCTCAAGTACAAGATTGTAAAGAAAAAGTGAGAATGATCCATGAACGTTGCGATATTAACGGATACTAATAGCGGGTTCACCGCAAAAGAGGCAGAATCTGCCGGGATCTTCCTGCTGCCGACGCCTTTTTATATTGATGAACGCTTGTACTATGAAGGTGTGGACCTGTCTCAGGATCAGTTTTATGAAATGCAGGCAGCGGATGCGGAGATCCATACGTCCATGCCCTTGATGGGCGATCTGATGGACAAATGGGAGGAACTTCTGGAAGAATATGACCAGGTGGTCTACATCCCTTTGTCCAGCGGGCTGTCCAGTTCCTGTGCGGCGGCGGAGTCCCTTTCCCATGAGGACGACTACGAAGGACGGATCTTCGTGGTGGACAACCAGAGGATCTCTGTCACGATGAAGCTGTCCGCAATCGAAGCGAAAAAACTTGCCGATGAAGGGAAGGACGCAGCACAGATTAAGTCCTATCTGGAAGAGCATAAAGCAGAATCTACCATTTATATTATGGTGGATACGCTCAAGTATCTGAAGCGGGGCGGACGGATCACGCCGGCCGCAGCGGCGGTTGGCTCCCTGCTGCGGATCAAGCCGGTACTGCAGATCCAGGGAGAGAAGCTGGACAAATTCGCGATGGCCAGGACAGTGAAACAGGGCAAGCTTCTTATGATCGATGCGATCAAAAAAGACCTGGCGGAACGCTTTGCAGACCCGACGGGGAAGGAATGTGTGATTTCGATTGCCCACACCAGGAACGAAGCTGAGGCAGAGAGATTCCGGGAAGAGCTCCAGCAGAGTTTTCCGGGGAAGCCGATCCGGATTGATCCGCTGTCCCTGGTGGTGTCCTGCCACATCGGACCGGGGTCGCTGGCTGTGACAGCGACCAAGTCATTTGTGAAAGAAGTTTAAGTGCCGGCTGCCGCCCGAAGCGGCGGTGCCAGCCAGATTAGAAAGGGGTAGAAAACGTGGTTTCTGCTGTAGTTGGAGCGAATTGGGGAGATGAAGGAAAAGGGAAGATCACGGATATGCTGGCAGAGCAGATGGATTTCGTGGTCCGTTTCCAGGGCGGAGCGAACGCCGGACATACGATTGTAAACCAGTATGGGAAGTTCGCGCTCCATACCCTGCCTTCCGGTGTTTTTTCTGAAAAGACAACGAATGTGATCGGAAACGGGGTTGCGCTCAATATCCCGGTGCTGTTCAAAGAGATCCAGAGCATTGTGGAACAGGGAGTGCCAGCGCCCCGGATCCTCGTATCGGATCGCTGCCAGATGGTGATGCCGTACCATATCCTGTTTGACGAATATGAGGAAGAGCGGCTGGGGAAGAAATCGTTTGGTTCCACGAAATCCGGGATTGCACCGTTCTATTCGGATAAATACGCAAAGATCGGCTTCCAGGTCAGCGAACTGTTTGACGCAGAGCTTCTTCGGGAAAAAGTCCATATGGTGTGCGAAAAGAAGAACGTCCTGCTGGAACACCTGTACCACAAACCGCTGCTTCAGGAAGACGAGCTGCTGAAGACCCTGGAAGAGTACCGGGATATGGTGGCACCCTATCAGTGCGACACCTCCAAGCTGCTTTATGACGCGATCCGGGAAGGGAAGGACATCCTGCTGGAAGGGCAGCTGGGGAGCCTGAAAGATCCGGACCACGGGATCTATCCAATGGTGACATCTTCTTCGACCCTTGCAGGATATGGCGCGATTGGCGCAGGAATTCCGCCGTATGAGATCAAAAAAATCACCACAGTCTGCAAGGCATATTCCTCTGCTGTTGGTGCGGGTGCATTTGTGAGCGAGATTCTGGATGAAACAGAGGCAGAAGAGCTGCGCAAGCGCGGCGGCGATGGCGGTGAATATGGCGCAACAACCGGACGTCCCCGTCGGATGGGATGGTTTGACTGCGTGGCGAGCCGTTATGGCCTGCGGCTGCAGGGGACGACGGATGTCGCGTTTACGGTGCTGGATGTCCTGGGTTATCTGGATGAAATTCCGGTCTGTGTTGCATATGAATATGAAGGAAAACAGATTTCTGATTTCCCTGTGACACATGTCCTGGAAAAAGCAAAGCCGGTGCTGAAAACGCTGCCCGGATGGAAAACGGATATTCGGGGGATTCGAAAATTCGAAGATCTGCCAGAGAACTGCAGGAACTATATCGAATTTATAGAAGAACAGCTGGGATTCCCGATCACGATGGTCAGCAACGGGCCTTCGCGGGAAGACATCATCTATCGGGATTCACCGCTGAAAGCCGGGAAATAACGTTGAAACAACTTTGAATTAACTTTGAATTAACTTTGAAAGCGGGCAGGGCGGATGCAAATCCGGCCTGCCCGTTGTGCGTGGGCTGTGTCCGGCAGGTTTCGGCATCCGCCGGCGCAGCCCGGCGGGACAGGAAGGACGCGATAGCATCTCATTCATTCAATTATTAGTACGCTAGTATACTAGTTTTGTAGCACAATAGCCTGCTGTATTCCTACTGTATGTCCGGCCTCCTACACTGTCCGCGCGTTTCGCCTACGTGCCATCCGCGCTTCCTGTGCCGTTCGTGCCATTCGTTCCATCTGCGCCTCCTGCGCCTCCTGCGCGCCCTGTGCCATTTGTGCTGCCTGTACCATCCTCCGTCTCGTCCGTTTTTTTTCCGGCACGCACAAAGATGCCGATGATCCATAAGAGCACCGGGATGCCGATCGTTCCGCCAATGGCAAGGCGCAGGAAGAAAAAGCTGTCCGGGTTGTCCAGCAGCGCAGCAGCCAGGGTGGCGAGATACAGGCCGGCCAGCAGGATGACACCGGCCAGGGCGGCAATTTGTCGAAATTTCTTCATAAAAACCTCCTTTTTTTCTCATTTTTTGTAGTCTAATCGAGAAAGTGCATATTGTCAAATAAAAAAATCTTTTGTATAATGGAGAATGCTATGATGTGTTACTGACACGGTATACAAAAAAGGAGGCTATGAGCAAACAATGGCTTTATTAGAAGAGTGGAAAAAAATTGCGTATAACGAGAAGATGGGACAGCAGGGACTGCAGGCTTTCTGGGATGACTATTTCAAGAAAGAGCGGTCTGTCTATCGGGAACTGCTGAAGACCCCGGACGAGCCGTACTCCGGGACGATCTCTGCCCTTGCCAAGACCTTTGGCATTTCTGAGCTGGAGATGGCGGGCTTCATGGATGGCATCAATGAGTCCCTGAAGAAGCCCTACACCGAGGAAGAGATGGACGCGTTCGAAGCGAACACGGAAGTCGTGCTGGATTTTGATAATAAAAAGCTGTATATGAATATGGTGGATGCCAGGGCAGACTGGCTCTACAACCTCGCCGAGTGGGACACGATCTTCTCCAAAGAGGAGCAGAAGCGCCTCTATATGGAGCAGAAGAAATCCGGGACCGTGGTCCACGCAACGAAGAAAGTCGGCCGGAATGATCCCTGCCCTTGCGGCAGCGGCAAGAAGTTCAAGTTCTGCCATGGACGGCCTGGCGCAGAGCCGCTTCCGGCTTGAGTGGGGTAGGTGCGCGTGATGAAAATTACATTAAAAGACGGTTCTGTCAAGGAGTACAGCGAGGCGAAAAGCGTCTATGATATCGCAGTGGATATCAGCGAGGGGCTGGGACGCGTCGCATGTGCCGGGAAGCTGGATGGGAAGGTCGTGGATCTGCGGACGGAAGTATCGCAGGATGCGGAACTGGAGATCCTGACACTGAAGGATGAGGACGGGCTTTCGACCCTGCGCCATACCACATCCCATGTCCTTGCGCAGGCTGTGAAGAACCTCTATCCGGAGGCAAAACTGGCGATCGGGCCTTCCATTGCCGAAGGGTTCTATTATGATTTTGAATGCCCGCCGTTTTCCAGGGAAGACCTGGACAAGATCGAGGCGGAGATGAAGAAGATCATCAAAGCAGGCGCTTCCCTGAAGCGTTTTGAACTTCCCAGGGCAGAAGCCATTGCTTTGATGGAACAGAGGCAGGAGCCATACAAGGTGGAACTGATCCGGGATCTGCCGGAGGATGCCACGATTTCTTTCTATGAGCAGGGAGATGGCTTTATTGACCTGTGCGCCGGCCCGCATCTGATGGATCTGAAAAAGATCAAGGCATTCAAGCTGACATCTTCTTCCGGTGCATACTGGCGCGGCAATGAAAAGAACGCCATGCTGACGCGGATCTATGGGACGGCATTTGAAAAGAAGGCGGAGTTGGAGGAATATCTGGCAGAACTTGCAGACCGCAAGAACCGCGACCACAACCGCCTGGGGCGGGAGATGGAACTGTTTACGACCGTGGACGTCATTGGCCAGGGGCTTCCGCTTCTGATGCCAAAGGGTGCACGGATCCTGCAGAAACTGACCCGCTGGATCGAAGACCTGGAAGATTTTGAATGGGGTTATACGCGGACAAAGACGCCGCTGATGGCAAAGAACGACCTCTACAAGATTTCCGGCCACTGGGATCACTACAAAGACGGCATGTTCGTACTGGGGGACGAGGAAAAAGACGATGAAGTGCTGGCACTGCGCCCGATGACCTGCCCGTTCCAGTATTATGTCTATAAGGCAACACCGCACAGCTACCGCGATTTGCCGCTCCGTTATTCAGAGACTTCCACCCTGTTCCGGAATGAAAGTTCCGGAGAGATGCACGGGCTGACGCGTGTCCGCCAGTTCACGCTGTCCGAGGGGCATCTGATCGTGCGTCCGGACCAGATGGTGGAGGAATTCAAAGGCTGCCTTGCGCTGGCAAAATACGTGATGGAGACACTGGGCGTGGAAGAGGATGTGACCTACCACCTGTCCAAGTGGGATCCGGACAACCGCGAAAAATACATCGGCGAACCGGAGGTCTGGGAGCAGACGGAAGAGCATATCCGCCAGATCCTGCGAGAGCTGGATATCGACTTCGTAGAGGATGTCGGGGAAGCGGCATTCTACGGGCCGAAGGTGGATATCAATGCCCGCAATGTATATGGAAAAGACGATACCGTCATTACCGTGCAGTGGGATGAGTTCAATGCCGAACTGTTCGATATGGTTTATGTGGACCAGGAAGGAAAGAAAGTGCGTCCTTGCATCATCCATCGTTCGTCGGTGGGGTCTTATGAACGGACGCTTGCATGGCTGATTGAAAAATATGCCGGCAAATTCCCGACCTGGCTTGCACCGGAGCAGGTACGCGTGCTTCCGATCTCTGAGAAATACTTCGAATATGCGGATTCGGTCGAAAAAGCGTTGAAGCAGAACGGCATTGTGGATGTGACCGTGGACAAACGCTCGGAGAAGATCGGCTTTAAGATCCGCGAGGCACGGCTTGACCGGCTGCCGTATATGCTGATTGTGGGTGAAAAAGAAGCGGCAGAGGGCAATGTATCTGTCCGAAGCCGGTTTGCCGGAGATGAAGGCGTCAAGCCTTTGCAGGAATTTATCGACCAGATCAGCAGGGAAATCCGGACGAAAGAGATCCGGAAGGAGATACAGACGGAGGGCTGATCCGCCTGGAACTTCAGGAAAAGACTGGCTGTTTATGGCATAGGAGACGATGACAATATGGAAAACGATGGAAAGAACATCATCAATCAGGCAAGCAAGGGGAAGCCATGGCTGAAACGGATCCTCTTTTTCCTATGCCTGCCAGTCTTTATTGCGGTTTCATCTGTCGCGCTTGGCTGCGCGATTTTTGTTGTTCGGGATCGTTCCGGGACAGATGATGTTGTCCGCAGCGGCGAGATCCGGAAAGCGGTCGTATTCGGCGAGGAAACGGCGACAGCAGCAATACAGCCGGATCCGGACGGTTCGGATGGTTCGGCGGCAGCGGCCGGGGACAAGGCGGAAGCCGGAAGCAAGACTACTGCCAAAAAGCAGGAAAAAGGTGCCGGGGACAAGGCAAGGTCCGCAAAACAGGCGAAAGCGCTCAAAGCAGACGTTTCTGCATTGCCCAAAGGGCTTCGGGAGGCAGGCAGGACGATTCTGGAAGGCGCGGAGAAGACCAGGAAGGCTTCGGTCTTTTTCGGCGGACATCCGGCGGATGCGGCGTTCCTTGCATGGTATGCGGAAAACTTTGGCGAAAAGGGGCTTTTGGCGATTGCAAAGGCGGGCGTGTTTGACGATCCACAGATCTGGTTCGAAGCCTCCGGAAAAAGCATGCAGGTGCTCTGGCATCTGTACCAGAAAGAAGCGAATCCGCAGTACGAGGCGGAGCGTGTCCAGGAGATCGATGCAGCGTCCACAAAAGAGACGGTGTTTGCGTTTACCGGCGATGTGAACCTTGCAGAAGGGATTTCCGGAACGAAGTATATTGACGGGCAGCCCAACGGCTTGTCCGATGCGTTTTCCCAGGACCTGATCCATACGCTGCGGGATGAGGATGTACTCATCGCCAACAACGAGTTTACTGTTTCAAAACGCGGAAAGCCCTTGTCCGGCAAGGCGTATACCTTCCGTGCAAATCCCGGCAGGCTGAAAGAATACCGGCGCCTTGGCGTGGATGCGCTTTCACTGGCAAACAACCATGTGTTCGACTATGGGGAAGAGGCGTTTCTGGATACGCTGCACTATATCTCGAATGCAGGATACCCCTATGTGGGGGCGGGAAAAAATCTGGAAGAGGCATCTGAACCGCTGTATTATATTGCAGGCGGCAGGAAAATTGCCATATGTGCGGCCACCCAGATCGAGCGTTCTTCAACGTATACCCGCGCGGCGACGGAGCAGGAGGCCGGGGTCATAAAGTGCCTGGATCCGGAACTGTTTGCCAAAGAGATCAAGCGGGCAAAAAAGAATGCGGATGTCGTCATTGCCTTCGTACACTGGGGCACAGAAGGGGACAGCCAGTACGGGAGCGACCAGAAGAACCTGGCAAAGCAGTTTGCCGCTGCCGGGGCGGATGCCATTGTCGGCGGGCATACCCACTGCCTGCAGGGGGTGGATCTGCTCGAAGGCGTCCCGGTGTTTTACAGCCTCGGAAATTTCTGGTTCTCCGGCACATCGAAGGTGCAGGAGGATTATGATACCGCCCTTTGCGAGATCCATGTTGCAAGGGACGGAAGCGTTTCGGGCCGGCTGCTGCCGTGCAGCTTTTCCGGCTATGTCACGAAGCTTTCTTCCGGAAAGGAGAAAGCACGGATTATCAAAGAGATCAACCAGGTATCCGGAAACGCAAACCTGGATGCAGATGGGGTAATAGAAGGAGGAAAACATTGAAAAAAAGACCTGTAGTACTGATCATTATGGATGGGTTTGGGCTCAATGACAATCCGGAAGGGAATGCGGTCGCGCAGGCATCAACACCGGTGCTGGATGCCCTGATGAACGAGTGCCCGTGGCAGAAGGGGCTTGCCAGCGGGCTGGCGGTCGGCCTGCCGGATGGGCAGATGGGCAATTCGGAAGTGGGCCACATGAATATGGGGGCAGGACGCATTGTCTACCAGGAGCTGACCCGGATCACGAAAGAGATCGAAGACGGGGACTTCTTTGAAAACGAAGCGCTGAAGGGTGCGTTTGCGCGTGCGAAAGAGAAGGGCGGCAAGGTGCATCTTTACGGGCTGCTTTCAGACGGCGGTGTCCACAGCCACAACACGCATCTTTATGGCCTTCTGGAAATGGCAAAGCGTGAGGGAGTGGATCAGGTATATGTCCATGGGTTCTTTGATGGCCGGGATACAGATCCCCGGAGCGGCCTCGGCTTTGTCAATGATCTGGAAGCAAAGATGCAGGAGATCGGTGCCGGGAAAATCGCGTCTGTGACCGGGCGTTACTATGCAATGGACCGTGACAACCGCTGGGATCGTGTGGAAAAGGCATACCGTCTGCTGACGCTCGGCGAGGGGAAGACGGCCGCTTCCGCGCCGGAAGCGATCCAGGCATCCTATGATGCGGATGTGACGGATGAGTTTATCGAGCCGACCGCGATCACAGACGGGGATGGGAAGCCGCTCGCAACGGTTGCTGACGGGGATTCCATCATCTTCTTCAATTTCCGTCCGGACCGTGCGCGGGAAATCACGCGTGCCTTCTGCGCGGACGACTTTGACAGCTTTGACCGCGGCGCGAAAAAAGACCTGTTTTATGTCTGCTTTACAGAATACGACGCAACCATCCCGAATACGCATATCGCATTCCGGAAGGTGGAGCTGAACAATACCTTCGGGCAGTATCTGGCAAATCTCGGCCTCAAGCAGGCAAGGATTGCGGAAACAGAAAAATATGCGCATGTGACTTTCTTCTTCAATGGCGGCGTGGAAGCGCCTTATGAAGGGGAGGATCGGGTGCTCGTTCGCTCCCCGCAGGTGGCAACCTATGACCTGAAGCCGGAAATGAGCGCGTGGGAAGTGTGTGACAAGCTTACAACAGCAATCCGCTCTGGAAAGTATGACGCGATCATCTGCAATTTCGCCAATCCGGACATGGTGGGGCATACCGGAAAACTGGATGCTGCCATTAAGGCTGTGGAAACGGTGGACGACTATGTCGGGCGCGCGGTGCAGGCGGCGCAGGAAATGGACGGTGCGGTCTTTATCTGCGCAGACCACGGGAACTGCGAGCAGGAGATCAACTACGAGACAGGTGCGCCCTGGACGGCACACACGACAAATCCGGTTCCGTTCCTTCTCTATGTGGCAGGGGAGAACGGGGAAGCGGATCCTTCGATCGGACTGAAAGAAGGCGGACGCCTCTGTGACATTATCCCGACGATGCTGGAGCTGATGGGGCTTGAGCAGCCGAAGGAAATGACCGGGGAATCCCTGATCATACATCAATAAATGAAACGTGAATGCGGAGGGGGGCGTCTGCCCCCCTGTTTCACATGAATCTTGTTTTTTGCATAAATAAAGGAGTGCAAATATGGTAAAGCCAATCAAAGAAGGCAAGGTACGGAGCATTTATGACGCGGGCGATGCCCTGATTATGGTCGCATCAGACCGGATCTCCGCCTTTGATGTCATCCTCAAAAATGTGATTGTGGATAAGGGCCGTGTTTTGACGAAGATGAGCGAGTTCTGGTTTGACCTTACAAAAGAGATCCTGCCGAACCATCTGATCAGCACGGATCCTGCCGATATGCCGGAGGATTTCCGGACACCGGAATTTGCCGGCCGGAGCATGAAGTGCAGGAAGCTGCAGATGCTTCCGGTGGAATGCATCGTCCGCGGCTATATTACAGGTACGGGATGGGAAAGCTACCAGAAGAGCGGCAAGGTCTGCGGCATTGCGCTGCCGGAAGGGCTGCAGGAATCGGAGAAGCTGCCGGAGGCAATCTACACACCAACCACCAAAGCGGATCTCGGACTGCATGATGAGCATATTACACTGGAGCAGTCTGCTGAAATCCTGGAACAGCAGTTTCCGGGAAAGGGGCAGGAGTATGCGCAGATGCTCCGGGATTATACGCTTGCCCTGTATACGAAGTGTGCGGATTACGCAAGGGAGCGCGGGATCATTATTGCGGATACGAAGTTTGAGTTCGGCCTCGATGAAGCCGGGCAGATTGTCCTGGCCGACGAAGTTCTGACACCGGATTCCAGCCGCTTCTGGAGGCTGGAAGGCTATGAAAAGGGCAAGAGCCAGCCCAGCTTTGACAAGCAGTTTGTCCGGGATTACCTGAAAGCGCATCCGGACTGCAACTATGACCTGCCGCAGGAGGTCATTGACAGGACGATTGCCCTGTACAAGGAAGCCTATGAGCTGCTGACCGGGAAAACCTTTGCATGAGGCAGGGAGAAGTATGAGAAGAATAGAAGTAGACGGAAACCAGACGCAGCAGGAGCCTTGCCACGGCCTCAGGGAAGCCTGCGGGATCTTTGGCATGTATGACTTCTCCGGCGGGGACGTGGCAAGCAGCATCTATTACGGCCTGTTTGCCCTGCAGCACCGGGGGCAGGAGAGCGCGGGCATTGCCGTCTCAGATACAGAGGCACCAAAGATCCAGGTATCCTCCCACAAGGATATGGGCCTGGTCAATGAGGTGTTTGACGCGGAGTCGCTGGAGAAGCTGCGCGGGAATATCGGCGTCGGCCATGTCCGATATTCCACGGCAGGGCAATCCACACGGGAGAACGCCCAGCCGCTGGTCTTGAATTATGTCAAAGGGACGCTGGCACTGGCGCATAACGGAAACCTGATCAATGCAAATGCGCTCCGGGAAGAGCTTTCCATGACGGGCGCGATTTTCCAGACCACGATTGACTCGGAAACCATCGCATACCTCATCGCCAGGGAACGGCTGAAAACCCGGACGGTGGAAGAGGCCGTGCGGGAAGCATGCAAACGTCTGCAGGGTGCCTATTCGCTTGTGGTTATGAGCCCGCGGAAGCTGATGGCGGCAAGGGATCCGTTTGGATTTAAGCCGCTTGTGATCGGGAAGCTGGAAGATGCCTATCTTTTCGCTTCAGAAACGGCAGCACTCGATACCATTGGCGCGACGTTCGTCCGGGACGTGGAGCCGGGGGAAGTTGTGACGATCACGCAGGAAGAGGGTATCAAGAGCGACCGGTCCATGTGCCTGCCGAAGGAGCAGGAGGCACGCTGCGTCTTTGAATATATTTATTTTGCGCGTCCGGACAGTTATTTTGACGGGATGTCTGTCTATGAATCCCGGATCCAGGCAGGCCGGTTCCTGGCAAAGGACAGCCCGGTGGATGCAGATCTTGTGGTGGGCGTTCCGGAGTCCGGTAATGCAGCCGCACAGGGCTATGCATTGGAATCCGGGATTCCCTATGGGACGGCGTTTGTCAAGAATACCTATGTGGGCCGCACGTTCATCAAACCAGGCCAGAAAAGCCGCCAGTCCAGCGTCAAGGTGAAGCTGAATGTCCTGCGGGAAGCGGTGGAAGGGAAGCGGATCATCATGATTGATGATTCCATCGTCCGGGGCACCACCTCGGACCGGATTGTTTCGATGCTCCGCAGTGCCGGGGCGAAGGAAGTGCATATGCGGGTTTCCTCGCCGCCTTTCCTGCATCCCTGTTACTTTGGTACAGATATCCCTGTTGCCCAGCAGCTGATTGCCCATGGCAGGACCGTTGAAGAGATCCGGGAGATCATCGGTGCCGATTCCCTGGGCTACCTTTCGATCGAACGGCTGCATGAAATCGTTGGGAACCGCGGCATCTGCCTGGGATGCTTTTCCGGGAAATATCCTCTGGAGCCGCCGGAAGATGATATCCGGGGTGAATATCAAAAGTAGATAGAATAAATAAGGAGTTCTGATATGACAGACACCAGTAAATACATCAGCCCCCTCTCGGAGCGTTATGCCAGCAGGGAAATGCAGGAAATCTTTTCCCAGGACCGGAAATTTTCTACCTGGCGCAGGCTCTGGGTGGCACTGGCAGAAACAGAGATGGAACTGGGACTTTCCCGGAACGGGGAGCCGGTGGTCACGCAGGAGATGGTTGACGAAATGAAAGCGCACCTGACGGACATCAACTATGATGTGGCAAAGGCGCGGGAAAAAGAAGTCCGGCATGACGTGATGAGCCATGTCTATGCCTATGGGCAGCAATGCCCGAAGGCAGCAGGAATCATCCACCTTGGCGCAACCAGCTGCTATGTGGGGGACAACACGGACATCATCCTGATGCGGGACGGGCTGCAGCTCATCCGAAAGAAGCTCCTGAACGTGATCCAGGCGCTGGCTGCTTTCGCAAAGGAACAGAAAGCGCTGCCCACGCTCGCATTCACGCATTTCCAGCCTGCCCAGCCCACGACACTGGGCAAACGTGCCTGCCTCTGGATCAATGAATTCGTGATGGATCTTGAAGACCTGGATTATGTGCTGGGTTCGCTGAAACTCCTTGGCTCCAAGGGGACGACCGGGACGCAGGCAAGCTTCCTGGAGCTTTTTGAAGGGGACCAGGAGACGATTGACCGGATCGATCCGATGATCGCGGAAAAAATGGGCTTTGATTCCTGCGTGCCGGTTTCCGGGCAGACCTATTCCCGGAAGGTGGACACCCGCGTGCTGAATGTCCTGGCAGGGATCGCTGCTTCTGCGCACAAAATGGCAGGAGATATCCGTCTTCTGCAGCATCTGAAGGAAGTGGAAGAGCCGTTTGAAAAGAGCCAGATCGGTTCTTCGGCGATGGCATATAAGCGAAACCCGATGCGCAGTGAGCGGATCTGCTCGATTGCCCGGTATATTATGGTTGATGCCCTGAATCCTGCAATTACTTCTGCCACGCAGTGGTTCGAGCGGACGCTCGATGATTCGGCCAACAAACGGCTTTCTGTCGCAGAGGGCTTCCTTGCCGCGGACGGCGTGCTCGACCTTTGCATCAACGTCACAAACGGGCTGGTGGTTTACCCGAAAGTCATTGAGAAGCACCTTTTGGCGGAGCTGCCGTTTATGGCAACGGAAAACATCATGATGGACTGCGTGAAGAAGGGCGGGAACCGGCAGCAGCTGCATGAAAGGATCCGCCAGCTTTCGATGGAAGCCGGGGCGGCGGTCAAGGAGCGCGGCGAAGAAAACCCGCTTCTGGACCTGATTGCGGCAGATGAAGGGTTTGCGGTTTCAAGGGAAGAGCTTTTGGCAGCACTTGATCCCGCAAAGTATACCGGCCGGAGCGAGCGGCAGGTGGAAGTATACCTGCGGGACGTAATATCGCCGCTGCTGGAAGCGAACAAAGACGTGCTGGGGATGCAGGCAGAGATTTCGGTATAAGGGGGCAGGTGCGCCCGGCTTTTCCGGAATTTTTCACTACACACCCCGTTGCATAAAAAAATGCAAAAAAAAACCAATTTTTTTCTTGCACTTGAAAAAAAAACGGTATATAATTTTTCGTGGTTTTTCACGAAGCAGATGGAGCAGCTCAGGAAGGCACACGGGTTCGTGAGAATAGAAGACTTCATGTAATGGAAATTGGAAAGGAGAAAAAAGTCACATGAAATTCAAGAGTGCGTACCTGCAGAAGGTGTATGATGGACTTGAGGCACGGAACGGGGAGCAGAAAGAGTTCCTCCAGGCAGCGGCAGAGGTGCTGGAGTCCCTGGAGCCTGTCGTAGAACAGAATCCGAAACTTGAGGAGCAGGGCGTGATCGAGCGGATCGTGGAGCCGGAGCGCATTATCATGTTCCGCGTATCCTGGGTGGATGATGCAGGGAAGGTACAGGTAAACCGGGGCTACCGCGTGCAGTTCAACTCCGCGATCGGACCGTACAAAGGCGGGCTGCGGCTGCATCCGTCCGTGACCCTGTCTGTCATCAAGTTCCTGGGCTTCGAGCAGATCTTCAAGAACAGCCTGACAGGGCTTCCGATCGGCGGCGGCAAAGGCGGCAGCGATTTCGACCCGAAGGGCAAGAGCGATGGAGAAGTCATGCGTTTCTGCCAGAGCTTCATGACCGAGCTTTCCAAGCATATCGGCGCGGATACAGACGTTCCTGCCGGTGATATCGGCGTGGGCGGCCGGGAGATCGGCTATCTGTTCGGACAGTACAAGCGGCTGCGCAATGAGTACACAGGCGTCCTGACCGGTAAAGGCCTGACCTACGGCGGATCCCTGGCGCGTACCGAAGCGACAGGTTATGGGCTGTGCTATTACACTCAGGAAATGCTTTCCTGCATGAAGAGCGACAGCTTCCAGGGCAAGACCGTGGTTATTTCCGGTTCCGGGAATGTGGCGATCTACGCAACCCAGAAAGCAACGCAGCTGGGCGGCAAGGTCGTGGCACTGTCTGATTCCAATGGCTATGTCTATGATCCGAATGGCATCCAGCTGGATGTTGTGAAGCAGATCAAGGAAGTGGAGCGCGGCCGGATCAAAGAGTACGCAGAGCGCGTGGAAGGCGCAGAGTACCATGAAGGCTGCAAGGGCATCTGGACCATCAAGTGTGACATTGCCCTGCCTTGCGCGACCCAGAACGAGCTGGATCTTGAAAGCGCGGAAGCGCTCGTGGCAAATGGTGTTATCGCGGTCTGCGAGGGCGCGAACATGCCTTCCACTCCGGATGCAGTGGCAAAATTCCAGGAGTCCGGCGTCCTCTTCGGACCGGCAAAGGCTGCAA
Organism: uncultured Lachnospiraceae bacterium; assembly: GCA_902797565.1. Classification (GTDB taxonomy): domain Bacteria; phylum Bacillota; class Clostridia; order Lachnospirales; family Lachnospiraceae; genus Weimeria. The sequence goes on along the minus strand of CADBTO010000389.1, from coordinate 836 downwards.
ACGCAGGCGGCGTGGCAACCAGTGCCCTGGAGATGTCCCAGAACTCCCAGCGCCTGTCCTGGACCTTCGAAGAGGTGGACGCAAAGCTGGAAGGCATCATGAAGAACATCTTCCATGCCTGCTATGACGCTGCAGAAAAGTACGGTGTAAAAGGCAACCTCGTGGCTGGCGCAAATATTGCAGGCTTCGAGAAGGTTGCAGACGCAATGATTGCCCAGGGGATCGCATACTAAATCAGCGTATGTTTTGTGAAAATCATTGCATAATTTTCACAAAAGAACGGGGCACAGGTAAAATGTGCCCCGTTCTTAATTTTATTTTCATGTATTTAAGTTAACATGAATAGTATTATGCGTATTTTAGTTGTAGAAGATGAAAAAGATTTGAACCAGACCATTGTCCAGAAATTGGTATCAGAGAACTATAATGTAGACACCTGCTTTGATGGAAAGGAAGCGGTGGAGTTTATTACCCTGGCCGAATATGACGGGGTGATCCTGGATGCCATGCTTCCGGAGATGGACGGGTTCGAAGTGCTGCGGAAAATACGGGCGAATGGAATCAATACGCCCATTATGTTCCTTTCAGCAAAAGACGGAATTGAGGACATCGTCCGGGGGCTCGATGAGGGGGCGGATGACTATATGGTAAAGCCCTTTTCCTTTGAAGAGCTTCTGGCCAGACTGCGCGTGCTATTGCGCCGCCCGACCAGCAGCCGACGGAATGTATACCGCTGCGGCAGCCTGAGCCTGGATGTGGGCAGCCACATTGTCAAACGGGACGGGAAACGGATCAATATCTCCGCGCGGGAATACGCCGTGCTGCTGTATCTGCTC
>CADBTO010000388.1 GCA_902797565.1 uncultured Lachnospiraceae bacterium | reverse complement strand
TGACAACATCCGCAAGTAATGTGCAGGACACATTTCGTCTGCAAAGACGACAGAAAGAGCGCTTCCACGGAAGCGCTCTTTCTGAAAGATACATGGAATGAGAGGGCCTGCCGCCACAGCGGCAGTTTGTCAGATATGAGTACTGGAAATGCCACGGTGCCGAAAGACCGTGCTACGGCTCATAGCGGAGGAGTGAGAACACAGAACATGAAATACGAAATCATTAAGCCCTTAAACGGCGAATGTCCGGAAATGACAGACGATCAGCAGGGATGGATGTATCTCTGTGAGGATGTTGCTAGTCATTGGTATGGCCTGATAAAAATGGATGACTTTGCCAGGCTGGTCCAAATAAAACATCCGGAACTTGAACCGCGTACGATACGGGATGCGTACATGAATGTTTATTATACGCAGGAGGAAAAGTCGGAAGAGGCTGAAAATAATGAGGATGTCTGGGTCTGGATAACGCTTCTGACACCGCTTGTGGATGAAAACGGGGTAGAATACCTGGTCGAAAATCTACTTGCAGAACGTCCGGAAACCCTTGAACAGGTAGCAGCCATTCACGAACGCTGCGAAATGTACTTGCCGGAAGAGAAGGAAATATTCGATTATTATCAATATGGCTTCAGCACCAGTAATGAAAAAATTATGAATTGCATTGAAACGCTTTCAGAGCTTCTGGATATGCGTGAAGCCCAAAAGGCAGAACACCTGAAAGATTGGATGGAAGAGGTGGAGAAAGGGGTCGAAAACATAGATGAGCAAAGCGGGCCTATACCGGAGAAGGAAAAGGGACGGGCGCGTCGTCATCTGCTCGCGGAACATATTCTAGAACATGAAACCCAGCTGGTTGAAAAAAATCATGCAATCGCAGAGGTAATGGACTACCTTCTGGAAATGATTCCGTTCAAAGCAGGTACACGCGAAAAAGTGGTTGAGCAGTTGATCACGATTTTTAATCATACACACCTGCCTGTAAATAACGGACATACGCCTTACCAGATGGCCGACCTCAATCATAAAAAGCTGCCTGTATTCTGATTCCGTAAACATGGGAATGCGAGTCATGGAGAGGGGATTGGTTTGCCCGAAAGTCACGGCTTCAATTGGAAAACAGCCTGGGCTATGGGCATCCTGATGTAAAGCGGCATGAGTAATGTGTCATGGAGGTCAGATTTGGAGGTCCGCGTCTGAAGAGAAGTCACTCTGAACAGCAAGGACTCCAACTATCATCTGTGGTCCGTCTGTTATGACAACGATTATCTGTTCCTGGATGTCGCTCATGGAATCTGTGACGGAACAGGCATGTATATGCTGCTTTCGACACTTCTGTACTATTATTGCAATCTGCGTTATGGCGTGACAGATCACACGGGGATCCGCACACTCGAGGATCCTGTAAAGCCGGAGAAATCCATAGATCCCATGGATCATCTGCCGCAGGTGGAGTTGTCGGGAACCCAGCCGGAGGCGGGCTTTACGCTTTTGTCAGATGGGGCCTGACTCCCTGCGAACCTCTTGTAACCGATATCGCCATCAACGAGGAGAGCCTCCTGAAGTATGCGTTTACCAATGACGCCAGCCCGGGCTCCCTGGTGGTCATTCTTTTCTGCAGAGCAATTGACCGGCTGTATCCCGGAAGAAACAGATCGCTGACCACCACGTATATCTATAACGCCAGACCGATGCTGGGAGCGCCGGAGACACATCACAATTGCGCCGGCAGCATCAACTTTACCTATACGGACCGAATCAGGGCGATGCCTCTGGATCGCCAGTGTACCGTACATCGCGGGACTACCTTTATCCAAAGTGATGCGGAAAGGGTTCAGGGGACGATGATCGGGCTGGCGAGCATCAGCCGAATGCTGAAGACGCAGCCGCTGGAGGTGCAAAAACAGGCCTTCAGCCAGATGCTTCTTGTGAGCAGACAGACAGCAACCACCCTGGTGAGTTATATCGGCCAGTGGAAAAAGGCATCCCTTGCGCCTTATATCGAAGAGTTCTGGACCCACGTACCGAATTCTTCCAGTGAACTTGTTACCGAGATTGCCGCTGTCAATGGGAGGATCTTTCTTTCCGTTCACCAGTTGTTTAAGGAAGACTGCGTCGTGAAAGCATTCCTCGAGCAGCTGGAGGAGGCAAATATTCAATATGAGATCCAGAAGAAGATGTGCGTTGACACGGCAGGGGTGCTGGAGCCGACCTTAACAACCTAACCACACTATCTTCTCTGAAATGGAGAAGGTGCAAAATCAGAAGCTGTTGGTGTGAGAAAAAACGATGCCAGGGGATATTTTCCCTGGCATTTCTTATACCGGATTTTGCGCTGTGGAGATGAAAGGATGCGTCATCATGGTTTCTGAACGGTACCAGGGCTTGTCCGACGCGGGCGAAGAAGGAGACAGAATTTACTCCGTCTGCTCAACATCCATGCTGATTTCCCTGCAGTGGCGAAGGACAATGGTGGCATCTTTGCCCATGGTGCAGTCGATAAACCGGAGATTGCGGGCCTCATAACCGGGAACATCAAAGCCGGTC
>CADBTO010000387.1 GCA_902797565.1 uncultured Lachnospiraceae bacterium | reverse complement strand
GTTCAAGGGCTCGACAGCAGCGAAGATCACGGTCAAGGTTCCGAGCGCGAAGGTCAAGGCATACAAGAAGTTCTTCACGAAGAAGAACACGGGCGCGAAGAAGACGGTGACGGTTAAAACTAGCTGAACACTTGATGAAGCCGCAGGCTGAATAGGCAATTCGTAAAAACGACATAAATTTTGGACAACACAGTCCGGAGGGGGCAGCGTGCCCCCGCCGGCCCAGAAGATTCCCCCGGCGGGTGAAGGCAGCAGGGCTGCACATCGCGTCCCGTGCCGTACCCGGCCGGGGGGTCTGGGGAGGCGGTGCTGGTCACGTCTTTTTTGCCAGCACCCCCTCCGCAGGCCAATCATTCGGGATTGCACCTTCTGGCAAATCCCTGTTTGGTTCTCGCATGTTTTTTTGCAGTGTGCGGTATGCCCTCGCAAGGATGCCGCGAAGGACTCCCCGGTTCGCCGACTGGGGAGTTTTTTTTATGTGATGTTTTTTCATGCGCCGGGGTGCGCAGTGGAAATACCCGGCAGAGCCGGGCGCACCCCACGCGGCGGGCAGAGAGGATTTGCATCCCCCCCCCTGCCCGGTTCGCACGGGCTGCGCAGGGGAGACCGGAATCTCCCTGCATGTTTTTTGCTTGACAGCTTCAATGCTGTACTATATAATCTGTTTTATAAGGTATGAAGTTGAAAGCGAGGTAGTGGCTGATTATGGCAATCAATATTGCGAAGCAGATCATTGACCAGAGGGTTGACGCAATCATGCGTGAGAATGAAAGCTTTTTTGCGGGTGATGATCTGGAGCGAAGGAAGTCCAAAACATTTTTATTATTGGGTGTGGCGGCATATTTACGGATGGAACTCGTGGAAGCGTATTCCTATATTACAGATGGTGGTGCAGATGGTGGATTTGATGCGGCATATCTGGAAGAGCAGCGGGAGGAGCAGATTCATGTGGTTCTATTCCAATCCAAGTATACCAGAAATCTTGAGAAAGAATCAGTTTTTCCGGCGAATGCAGTGGAAAAAGCAGTCAATACCGTCCGGATGGTTTTTGACCCGGCCTGTCGAACAGAATTGAATGAAAAGAGCCGCAGGATTGTCGATGAAATCCAATCTCTTATTCTGGATGGGTATATTCCTTATGTGACGTTTGTCATGGTCAATAATGGGGACAAATGGGGAAAGGATGCACAGCAGATTATTGACAACGCATTTGGACAGCAGGCGCAGGTTCGTTTTGAACATTTTGGTTTCCAGGATATCCTCGGATACATCGGGCGGCCGGATCCGATCAAAACGAATCTGGTTATGTCCGGGGCAGCAATCCAGGAAAATTTCAATTACAAGCGGGTCATTCTTGGAAAAGTCAATATTTCTGAAATCAAGCGGCTGATGGAACAATACGGAGATCGTCTTCTGGAGCAGAATATAAGGAAATACCTGGGAAGGAATGCGATCAATGAGAGTATTGCCGAATGCCTGAGATCGGATGACCGGGCAAATTTTTTCTTTTATAATAACGGGATAACGATGATCTGCAGGAAATTCAGCTATAATGCTTTGCAGGAAAAGAACTGGAATGTAAAAGCAGAGGGTCTGCAGATTATCAATGGTGCACAGACCTGCCGGACAATCTTCCAGACTTTAGGGGATGAGGTGCAGACGCAGTGGGATGATGTATATGTTCTGGTACGGATTTACGAAGTCAATGAAGAAGAGGACATTGTCAGCCGGATTACATACGCGACGAATCACCAGAATCCTGTGGATCTTAAAGATTTGAAAGCGAATGACCAGTGGCAGAAGATACTGGAGATGGGTGCAAAGGATCTGGGTTATGTATATAAGCGGAAAAAGGATCATACCCAGCCGAAGGGAGCGATACCTGTTTCTGTGGCTGCAGAGGCGGTGTTTGCAATTTGGCGGTTTCGACCGCATCTGGCAAAATACAAGAAGGCGGAATTGTTTGGAGCATATTATGACATAATTTTTACGGATCTGAATGCGGCACAGATGATATTGGCCGTACTTGTGCTCCGGTACTGTGATACTGTTCGAAAAAAAGATTCTGAGAACCCGGATATCCAGAGGATCCGTCCATACAGCAATTATTTTGTGGCATGTATGGTTGGGAATAAACTGTTACTGGAGCGCAGGCTTCCCCTTCGAAAGCTGACGCATCAGAATTTTGAAGAGACCAGGGGATTTTTTGAAGAGCAGAAAGCCGTACTGGTGTCCTGGGCAGAGAGCAGGCTGGCCCAGATTTTGTACATGCAATTTGGGCTGGAGCAGAAAGAGGGGAGCGGAAAACTGTTGGAAATTGATGGGAGGACGCTGGCAGCCGTGTTCCGCCGCTTTGATATTGTAGAACAGTATCTCAAAACAGAACTGGCATCCTCCCCAAATGAATAGACACGGTATGCCTTGCCGGGGGCACAGGTTTATACTGACTTGATATGATTCCCCACAATTTCCGAAACTTCGGAAACCGTGGTGAAGCTGCTTCCCTTGGTTTCTGAAATGATGTGCTTCAGGTCGAAGATCTCGGCGCGGGTAACAACGCAGTAAAGGATATCTTTTTCATCCTTGCTGACGTATCCTTCGCCGTGCAGGAATGTGACTGTGCGGCCGAGTTCCTGATGGATCCTGGCGGCAAGTTCCTTGCCCTGGTCTGTGATGATCATCACGGACTTTGCAGACTCGCTGCCGGTTTCGACGATGTCGATGACCTTGGACGTGATGAAGTACATCAGCAGGGAGTACATGCCCTGGTCAAAACCGAAGACGATGCCGGCAGTCGCATAGATTAGAAAATTAAATGCCAAAATAACCTGACCGGTCGATAGCGAGGTGGTCCGGTTCAGATGCACGGCGATGATTTCTGTTCCGTCCAGGCAGCCGCCGCCCCGCAGCACCAGCCCCACGCCGGCACCCAGCAGGACGCCGCCGAACGTTACGGCGAGCAGGATTTCATAGGTGGCATTCTGCATGGGCTTGAACACTTCGGTCATAATGGAAAACAGAATAATTGAATAGCTCACCTTTGCAATAAAGATGTGCCCCATTTTCAGAAAGCCAAAGATCAGGAAGGGCAGGTTCAGTAGAATGACACACAATCCTAGTGAAATAGGAAGGAAGTGCGTCAGGATCATGCTGATGCCGACCACCCCGCCGTCAAAAATATGGTTTGGAACGAGGAACTCCTCCAGGGAGAAGGCGGCCAGGATCGCCCCGATGGTCAGCATCAGGAATGAATCAATGTTTTCGCGTGTCAGAATCTGACGTGGCTGGATCTTCGCATTCATGAGCTTCTCCTTATATCGCAGGCGGGCAGGGCGGATGAATGAAAGCATCTGCCCTGCCCGATTGATAACTTCTTTTTATTATAGATTATATTTATTCGACCGTCTCCAGATATGCGCTTTCTCCGCTTCTTTGATCAGTTCATCCCGGAAATCCGGATGCGCGATGGAGATGATAGCCTCCGCACGCTCCCACGCGGAAAGGCCCTTGAGGCAGACCATGCCGTATTCTGTCACCAGATGATGGACCTGCGGCCGGGTGTCTGTCACGACGGATCCATTCGAAAGTGTGGGGCGGATGCGGCTCTGTACGGTGCCATCCTTGCCTTTGAAGGTGGAAGAGAGGCAGATGAAGGATTTCCCGCCGTTGGACAGGTACGCGCCCATGACGAAGTCCATCTGCCCGCCTGCACCACTGATCTGTTTCAGTCCGGCAGACTCTGCGTTCACCTGTCCGAAGAGATCCACATCCACCGCGTTGTTGATCGAGATGAAGTTGTCGATCTGGGCGATGACACGTGCGTCATTCGTATAGTCCACTGGTGCACTTATCAGCTGGGGGTTATCGTCCAGATAATCATACAGTTTCCGCGTGCCGGCACCGAACGCATAAACCTGGCGGAAGCGGTCAATGCGCTTCTTCGCGCCCGTGATCTTTCCTGCTTTTGCAATGTCCACGAACGCATCTACATACATCTCCGTATGGACCGCGAGATCCTTGAGGTCTGATTCCGCGATCATCGCGCCGACGGTGTTTGGCATTCCGCCAATGCCCAGCTGCAGGCAGGCGCCATTCGGGATTTCTTTCACGATCAGTTCCGCGACTTTCCGATCCACTTCCGTGGGCGCGCCGCCTGCCGGAATCTCGCCCAGATCCGGGTTGCTGCCTTCCACGATGGCATTCACTTCGCTGATATGGACTTCACTTTCCATGCCGCCCAGGCAGCGCGGCATCTTTTCGTTGACTTCCACGATCACGCGGTCGGAAACCTCGATTGCGGCACGCAGATGTGAAGCGGAAGGCCCAAAGGAGAAGTATCCATGCTTGTCCATCGGTGCCACCTGGAACATGATCACGTTGTTGCGCTTGATATTCTCCCGATAATAGCGCGGCAGTTCCGAATAGCGGATCGGCGCATAGAAGCTGCAGCCTTTCGCGATCAGCCGGCGTTCCACGCCGCTCATATGCCATGAGTTCCATGTAAAGTGCTCTGCCGCGTCCTCGCGCTCGAAGATGGCAGGGGTGTGGAAGAGGATGCCGCCGCGGACATTGACGTCCGTCAGTTCATCGGTCCGCTTCGCCAGTGCCTGGTCCAATGCCTCCGGGGTGTTTACGCACCAGCCGTAATCCACCCAGTCGCCGGATTTCACGCATTTGACGGCTTCGTCTGCGCTGACAAGCTTCTCCTGGTACTCTTTTTCATAACCCATAATCAATCCTCCTTTAATTTTTGATTATCTGTTAAACCTGTACATCCGGAAGTTTCCAGGACTCTGCCTGGATCCGGTAAGAAATTGATTTTTCTTTTAATTCTGCGGCGAGCGGCCCGGATTCATAGCTGGCAAGCTGGTTATAGACTTTGGATAGTCCATACAGGGGCAGGTCTCCATGATAGTGGATGTCGATGCGGCAGGGGAGCTGCAAGCAGGCTTCATACCACATCATTGCTTCGCGCAGGTCGCCGCGGCGGCGGAAATGGTCGCCCAGAATGCAGGCAACTTCCGCACATTGGTACGGGCCGCCGATCAGCTGCGCACTGTATTTCAGAAGGTCTGAGGTGTTTTCGTCGATCGAGGCACCTTTGGCGAGCAGGCAGTAAATATCCAGATAGAGGTCGTCGGAAATCGCTTCGTTTTTGAGAACGTTGCGAAAAATATCACATCCTCGTTTAATATCCTCCGGGTCGCCGGCGCGGAACAGCTCCCGGATATACATCTGATAGATCCGGGTGGAGAGCCGGCCGTCCTGTTCGTAGGATTTCTCGAAAATCGAAAAATCACGGCTGGCGTGCAGGGATTCCGGATGATGCAGGATCGTGATATCGGAATCAAAGACGACCGGATCTGTACGGATTGTCTCATGCACAGGATCCACCCATGTCCAGTGGCGCAGTCGCTTGAACAGCTTGGGCCTCAGTTCTGACCGGGCATTCAGGACGCTTTGGATGTCATTTTCTGCATAGTGCATCTGGACGATCTCTATTTCTGGAAGTAAAACTTCTTTTAATTTCAGAAACTCAGCTTTGTTTTCTTCATCCAGGATTTCATCAGCGTCTGCGGAGTAGATATAGTCCTTGGTTGCTTTGCCAAAGACATAGTTCCTTGCTTTGGAAAAATCGTCCACCCATTTGAAGTCGTAGACCTGTTTGGTGTATCGTTTGGCGATTTCTTTGGTGTTGTCCGTGGAACCGGTATCCGCAATGATCAGCTCATCATAGATCCCTTCCAGGGAATCCAGGCACCGTGAAAGTAGTTTTGCTTCGTTCTTCACGATCATGCATACGGAGATGCTTGGCATATTTGGCCTCCTGTTTCTCAGTGTAATAGTGCAATCACTGCGATTCCAAGTACAATCCGGTAGATCCCGAATGCCTTGAAGTCGTGATTTTGGATATATTTCATCAGGAAACGGATGGTCAGGATGGATACGGCAAATGCCGTGATGCAGCCCACGATCAGGGTCAGGATTTCTCCCTGGCTGATCGCCAGTCCGTCATGGATGTATTTTACGACTTTCAGCAGGCTTGCCCCGAACATCACGGGGACTGCCAGGAAAAAGGTAAATTCCGCGGCACAGGTGCGGGATACGCCAAGCAGGATTCCTGCCAGGATCGTGGAACCGGAGCGGGAAGTGCCGGGAAACACAGCGGCGAGCGTCTGTGCAGCGCCAATCAAAAGGACCACCCGGTAGGGCATGTCTGCAACGGAATCGATCAGAAACGTGCGGTCTTTGTTGAACATTTCGATTGCGATGAACAGGACGCCGACAATGATCAGCGCAAGCGCGACCGGGAGCGGGTGGTAGAACAGTTCGTCAATCTTATCGTCAAAGACGATGCCGACAATCGCGGCGGGGATACAGCAGACGATGATCTTCACCCAAAGGTCGATGCCGCCTTCCTTCCAGACCACCCGCTCAGCCACGGCGATGCGGTTCTTGATTTTCTGGCGCTTGATCTCGAATGGCCAGAGTTTCTGCCAGTAGAGCAGCACCACGGCCAGGATTGCGCCCAGCTGGATGACCACCTCAAACATTTTGAAAAAACTTTCGGATACGTTCAGCTGGACGTATTCATTCAACAGGATCAGATGCCCGGTGCTGCTGACCGGGAGCCATTCCGTGACGCCCTCCACGATGCCGAAGAGGATGGCTTTGAAAATTTCGAGAAGTTCCATCATTCCTTTCCTTTCCGCTTTGAGATGTTTTGACCGTTTTTGCAACGGCACACATACCGGATATTGTAACACAAGTCCCGTTCTAAATCCAGTCTCATCCCGAAAAAAATTGTGTTATTTTGTGTTTTGCCTTTCGTTTTTGGATTTCGATGGCATTTCGGTCGTATGGCTTGCAATCGGACGGCGTTTCTGCTAATCTATCTAAAGCAGAGCACGACGGTGATTCTGTTCATCTATCTATATTAGAACGTGGCGAAACTCCGGCTGTGTATGCCAGGGAGTTCCAAATATAACGAAGGGGGGAGCAACATGACAAAAGAAATGGTTGGCGCAAGGCTTTTGAAAATGAGGAAGTACTGGGGGATGACCCAGGCTTTTGTCAGCAAGGCGGTTGGGATTCATCTTGTGGTGTACAGCAGATATGAAAGGGGCAAGCGGTGGGTTCCGCTGGACACGGCGGTGAAGCTGGCAGATCTGTTTCGGGTGTCCCTGGATTATCTGGTTTGCCGCGAAGACCGGAGTTATCTGGATATCGCGGAAGACGGGCAGAGCCGATGAGCCGGGCGGGACGAGGCGGGCGGCGCGTGCGGGAAGTTTTCGCATTCCTGGGATGTATGATACTGTTTTTGGCGGCAGGCGGCCGGTTTTTGATTGGTGAAACCGTGTATGCGGACACGAAGGCAGCCGGTGCGGCGAAGGGGGACACGAAAAAGAGCCGGCAGATCACGCTGCTTCAAGGGGAGAAGACGACGATCCGGCTGAATGGCCAGATCCAGTCCGTAAGTTCTGACGCACCGAAGGTATTGTCTGCAAAGAAAAAGGAAGGGAATGCGTTTCGCGTGGCTGCAAAGCAGCAGGGTTCGGCGAAAGTTACCGTGAAGGCGGAGGGCGGAAAAAAGATGGAGGTGGATTTCCATGTGGAAGAGCCGGCTGTTTCCGCAAAGGCGAAGGAAGTGCGCTCCAGAGAAGAATTTGGAAGTGCCCGCAGCAGCATTCTGATCGAGGTGGAGAACAGGAACAGCGTCTATTATGACAGCCTTGTGGTATCTTATAAGCTGCTTGATGCTGACGGAAAGAAAATCCGGGAGGGCAGCACGCAGGTCATGGGCGTGTTTCCCGGAGAACAGTCGTATGCGCTTGTGGAATATTTCGGGAAAAAGCAGGTTGCCAGCGTGGAGCCGTCGTGCGACCAGTACATCCGCCATTATTTTACGGTATGCAAGGATGTTTCGAAGCACATTTCGGCGAACGTGACATTCAGCACGGAAACCGATGTGGAAATCACGGCGGTGAACGGGGGGAAGACCAGCGCGACGGGCTATGTGGATGTGCTCTGTTACCGCGCCGATGGGGAGATCATCGGAATTGTCAGCAAGAAATTCACGGGCGTGCCGAAAAAGGGCAGGAAGACAGCAGCTGCCAGCCTGCCCGATGGAACGAACTCGATCAGGATTCATGTGCGCTTTGGGAAGTTTTCATAGGCACCTGCCCGGTAATCATCACCAGCGGGATACTGTCATAATGGTTGAGCAGGTGCGTTTCACGCTGTCCGCTGCGCGGGGTGTCCCCCGGATTCGTGGAATGGAGTTTATAGAAACGGCGCCATATAAACCGGCAGGCAGATGACATCCTGGTCTTTGGCGTAGTCTTTCGTATAAACGAGGTATCTCCGGAGTATCCGGTCTGAATACGTTTCAAAAAAGCGATCCAGTGAGGCGTGCTTCTTGTATCCGGAGGACTTAATTTCCAGCGGGCATAGCTTGTTTTGCCTAGCGACCAGGAAGTCGATTTCATAGTTGTGCCGGGATGACGTCAAACAGCATCGAAGCGCGGCCGGACGTGTCTATCTTCATGAAATCACTTTCATATAACGCGAGGATGTCTCGTTTGACTGCATCGACTTTTCTGAAGTTGATGGTTTCTATATATTCATGGACGGCCTGGGGCATTCCGCCGACCAGCATGTACAGCCGGAAGTCTCGAAGGAGCTTCCGGTTTGTTTGTTGCCCCAGAGGCCTGCCCATCTCGAAAAGTTTCCGGATCAGCGGAAAACTCGTCTGGTCGCCGATGGCCCAAGGCGGCTGTATGGCCGTCGGATGTTTGCTTCCATTCCAGAAGCCTGTTATAGAGTTTGCGTTTGAACATATCATGCACCGTTTTGTGAATTGGGCGAAATCGCAGTTTCTTTTTTCACATACTATCGGAACAACCCGTTTCTGTCAAGGATAGAATGTTTTTAATATGGAAAGAAAACAAAATGTATTCCAGAAAATACAATCTGAAAAATAGAAGCCATCAAACGGGGGCTTGAAAAAAAACGGGGCAGGGATAACAATAAAAGAGCCGCTAGGAATGTGGTGTGGCG
>CADBTO010000386.1 GCA_902797565.1 uncultured Lachnospiraceae bacterium | reverse complement strand
CTCGTCGCCTCAAAGTGCCCCTGGAAAGGCTCCCCAGCCTTCCCGGGGGGCACACGATCTATAAACATATACTCCCCTCGCCAGCAAGTTTTTACCACCGACGCTCAAACACCCGAAGTTTCGCACTGCGGCTTCTGGCATTTTCTTCGCATTCTGCGGCACTTGGCAGGATCGGTTTCTTTACAAGCACCTTCCCTTTGGACTTCTTCCCGCAAACACAAACGGGAAACTCCTTCGGGCAGGTACAGGGATCCTGTGCTGCCTTGAATGCGTTTTTGACGATCCTGTCCTCCAGTGAGTGAAACGTGATACAACAAAGCCTCCCCCCATCTGAAAGACGGTCGATCAGCTTTGGCAGACACTCCGACAGAACCGAAAGCTCGCTGTTCGTTTCGATCCGCAAAGCCTGGAAAACCCGCTTGGAAGGATGTCCCTTCCGCCGGGCTGCCCCCGCCGGGATCGCCTCTCGAATCACACGATTCAAATCCCCTGTCTTTTTTATGGCCCTCCTTTCCCGTTCAGCTACAATCCCAGCAGCAATCCGTTTCGCAAACTTTTCCTCCCCATACTCACGAAAAAGGAATTCCAGCTGGTCTTTTGAATACGTCTCCCGAATTTCTCCTGCGGTGATACCTGTTTCCTGCTCCATTCTCATATCAAGCGGGGCGTCCTCCTGCATATAGGAAAACCCCCTCTCTCCATTGTCTAATTGATACGACGAAACACCCAGATCCAGCAGAATCCCGTCCACGAAGGCGGTGTGTAAAGAATCCAGCACCTCTGGCAGGTCCCCGTAATTCGCCTTTACCAGACAAACCCGGTCACCAAACGCTCCAAGCCGTTTTTCGGCCGCACGAATCGCCTCACTATCCCGATCGACGCCGATCAGCTTCCCTGTAGTGAGTTTTTCCGCAATCAAACTGGAGTGTCCGGCGCCTCCCAAAGTGCCATCCACATAGAACCCGTCACTCTTAATATGCAAGGCTTCAATGCTCTCATTGAGTAGAACGGACGTATGCTTATACTCTCCCATGTAAACCGTTTCCCCTTATTCTGCCCCATAGATGCTGTGCTTTGTTCCAGGCCTCGCTATACCGAAAGCCCTGGCCCAGCCATCCGGGAACAACGTCCAAACAGACCAAAGAATGAACCTGCAGAAATGGGAATGCCTGGCATCCACCGCAGGTCCGGTCCGAAAAAATCTGCCGGTTCCCCATCACAAAACGTACACGCGTCCATTTCCCGGATCTCCCTCCCTGGATCTCCCTGGACTTTCTCCCGAACGGTAATCAGGATTCCGGGAATATTCATTGACGGTTTATTCAACGATTCCCGAAGTCGTGGATGCATGTTTCTGTGATCCGTCAGATTTCTCCGATTCACCACGTCCTATAGATTACTCTTTCAACTTCAAAAATTCAACCCCCAAAACAGGATTTTCATCATTTTTGTCATGATTTTTTGTTACAAACATGTTACAGCTCATTAAGAATATTTTACAGAACCCCCAGAAAGCACAAAATATAGGGGATGGTTCCGCGTTCCATCCCCTATATCTATCATCAAAGAAATGTTCTGGAAGGTTTGCACAAAAAATACGTTCGGGAAACTTTTCCCGGATATGCCTGTCAGATCCGGAAAATCCGTTCCGATTTATCGGATTCACAACCCCGGCGGAAGATCCGGGCAGAGATTCTGCGCTTCCAATCGGCCGCCCACCGTTTTTCATCTGCTACCATCCGGTTTTTGCTTCAGTTTCCCGTCCGGTACCCGATGGCATCCGTTTCAGTCTCCCGCCTCCCGCCGGCTTTCACTTCGGCTCCCATCCGGCACCCACCGGCTTTCACTTCGGGTTCCCCGCCCGCCTCCCGCCGGCTTTCACTTCGGCTTCCCGCCCGAAACCAGGCGCGAAACCAGGATTGCAAGTCCGGAGGCCAAAACCAGGGCGGCAGCCAGCAGCTGGGATACCGGGAGCCTGGTCCCCCAGAGCAGCAGCTGGTCCGTCCGCAGCCCTTCGATCAGGAACCGCCCCACTCCATAGAGCAGCAGGTAGAAAAAAAACAGCTGCCCGGAAAACGCCTTGTTTTTTCCAAGTTTCAACAAGATGAAGAGCACACCGATATTCCACAAAGACTCATAGAGGAAGGTCGGGTGCACCTGCACGCACTGCAGCCCGTCTATCGTTTTTGCATGCGCGAGCATCTCCTTCGTAATATCTGACCGGCTGCGTACTGCCTCCACAGGCAGACGCATCGCAAGAGGGTTATTCGTGTATCCACCAAATGCCTCCCGATTGAAGAAGTTTCCCCATCTGCCAAAAATCTGCCCGATCGGCACCCCCGGTATCAGTACGTCCATACTTTCCAGGAACGAACGCTTCTTTCTCAGGCAGATACAAAACACAGCCAGCGTGCCCCCGATAATGCCTCCGTATATCGCAAGCCCCCCGCCGCGGATATTCAGAATCGAAAGCCAGTCGTCCTTGTACGCGTCCCAACTGAATGCCACATAGTAGATTCTTGCACCAACTATCCCGCAGAGGATCGCGCCGATGAACATGTCCTGGGCATCCTCCTGCGGCATCCCCTTCCGCCGTGCTTCCGCCATGATAAACTGGAATGCAACGAACATCCCCAGCGCAATGACACAGCCATAATAGGCGATGGTAAAGCCGCCCGGCAAGTTGAATCTTTTGCCAACATGTTCAAATACGATATGCAGGTTCGGAAAGGCGATGCTATCCCGATACATGGCGCACCTCCCCCTCATCAAACACACCCGGAAGCAGCAGCATCGCATCCCCGAAACTGAAGAACCGATAACGCTGCCGCACCGCTTCCGCATAGGCAGCCAGCACATGCTCCCGGCCTGCAAACGCAGATACCAGCATGATCAGCGTGGACTTCGGCAGATGGAAGTTGGTTAATAAACCATCTACCGCTTTGAAGCGGTAACCGGGATAGAGAAAGATGTCTGTCCAGCCGGATCCTGGGTTGATTCGTCCATCAACATCTGCTACACTCTCCAAAGTCCGGGTTGTCGTCGTCCCAACCGCAATGACCCGCCCCCCGGCCTGCCGGCATTGGTTGATCTTCGCAGCTGTTTCTTCCGGAACCTGGTAGAATTCGCTGTGCATCTGGTGATTCTCCAGATTTTCCTCTTTCACCGGACGGAATGTCCCAAGCCCCACGTGCAATGTCAGCTCACAGACCGTGACGCCTTTCTTCGAAATATCGGATAAAAGTTCCTGCGTGAAATGCAGCCCGGCTGTCGGTGCTGCCGCAGAGCCCGTTTCCCGCGCGTAAACCGTCTGATACCGTTCCCGGTCTTCCAGCGTATGGGTGATATAAGGCGGCAGCGGCATTTCTCCCAACTGATCCAGAACCTCTTCAAAAACCTGGTACTTTTCCATATCATAGAAGAATTCTACAATCCGGTTTCCATCCGGACAGACTTCCCGTACCTCTCCAAAAAGCGTGCCATCCCCAAAATCAATCCGGCTGCCGGCTTTCAGACGTTTTCCCGGCTTTGCCAGCGTTTCCCAGCACCCATCCTCCAGCTTTTTGAGCAGGAGCAGCTCCGCCCTGCCGCCGCTGCCCTCCCGTTTCCCGATCAGCCGCGCCGGTATGACCCTTGTGTTGTTTAATACCAGGCAATCCCCCTCCCGCAAAAAATCCGGTAAATCAAAAAAATTATGATGATGGAAGGTACCTGTGTACCTGTCCATCACCATAAGTCTTGAATCACTGCGATTAGAAAGGGGATCCTGGGCAATCAGCTCCTGCGGCAGGTCGTAATCATACGACGACAGCCGCAGATTCCCAGTATGATCCATAAAAAACTCCTAACTCCTCAACGAGATCCCCAGTGCAGACAGCCCCTTCAGAATCCGCTCCATCGCAGAGCTGATGTCTGCCTCTGCCAGGTTCCGGTCCTTTGCCCGGAACACCAGGGAATATGCCATGGACTTGTGCCCGGAAAGTACCTGCGCCCCTTCGTAGATGTCGAAGAGCCTGTAGCTTTCCAGATAGGCACCGCCCTTGTTCTCAAAGACCGCCTCGATCTCCCCGGCAGAAACCCGGACCGGCACCACCATCGAGATATCACGGGTCGCAGCAGGGAAATTCGCAATCCCGCTGTACTTCTTATCAAACGATGCAAACGGAAGCACGGAAGGCAGGTCGATCGCCGCCACATAAAGCCGCTCGTTCGTCCCGTATGCCGCCGCCGTCTTCGGATGCACCTCGCCCAGATAGGCAACCTGCTTCCCTTCATAGAAGACATTTGCCTGCCGTCCGGGATGCAGGTACGGACGATTGCTCTGCGGATCATAAATCCGTTTCTTTTGCATGCCGATCTTCTCAAAGAAATCTTCCAGCACGCCCTTCAGATCAAAGAAATCCCCTGCCCCGTACATTCCGAGCGTCAGGATTTTCCGTTCATCCGGAAGTTCTGTCAGTGGAAGCGCCTTCGGAAGATAAATATTACCGATCTCATACAGCCGTACATCCTTGTTCCGGCGGTTTGCGTTCGTCGCCAGGGACGTCAGCATCCCGTTCAAAGAGATGGTACGCATAATCGAGAAATCCTCTCCCAGCGGATTGGAGATCACGATTGCCTGCCGCAGCGAATCCTCTGCCGGAATGCGCAGCTTGTCGAACACCTTCGGGCTCTCAAAGGAATACAGATATGCCTGGGAGAATCCGGCATATTCGAAGCACTGCTCCGCCACCATCTCGATCTCCCGCGCAAAGGAACGGCCGCCCGCCTTTGCCGCTCCGGCAGGCAGGGACGTTCCGATCCGGTCATACCCGTAAAACCGTGCCACTTCCTCTGCAATATCCGCATAGGACAGCAGGTCCTGCCGGAAGGTCGGAATGAAAAGCTCCCGTTTTCCTTCATCATACCCAATCTCCAGCCGATCGAAATACGCGAGCATCTCTGCTTCCGGGATGTCCGTCCCCAGCATCGCGTTGTACTTCTCCGGCTCAAACGGCAGGCGGATCGCCTCTTTCTGCTCCGGATAGACATCCACAACACCGCCCACAACTTCCCCTGCCCCAAGTTCTTCCACGAGCGCGCAGGCACGGTTCATCGCAAGGATCGCGTTGTTCGGATCCAGCCCCTTCTCAAAGATCGAAGATGCCTCCGTCCGCATCCCCAGCTTTTTCGCAGAAACACGGATATTCGCGCCGTCAAAGCAGGCTGCTTCAAAAAGCATCGTCTGGACGTTTTCGGTGATCATCGAATTTTCACCGCCCATGATACCGCCAATGCCCACTGCCTTCTTCCCGTCGCAGATCATCAGCATCGTCTCATCGAGTGTCCGTTCCTCCCCGTCGAGCGTTGTAAACTTTTCTCCGGCAGAGGCATTCCGCACGATAATCTTCCGCTCCTCGATCGTATCCAGGTCATAGGCATGCATCGGCTGACCGTATTCCGCCATCACATAATTCGTAATGTCCACGATATTGTTGATCGGACGGATGCCCTGAGCCGCCAGGCGCCTCTGCATCCATTCCGGGGAAGGCGCAAGCTTGATATTTTTCACGACCCGCGCCGTATAACGGCTGCAAAGCTTCGGATTCTGCACTTCCACAGAAATGAAATCGTTTACATTTTCACTGTTCCCGGTCTCCGGAACCACAGGCGGCCGGAACGGCAGACGGAACGTCGCCGCTGCTTCCCGCGCGATACCCAGGACGCCAAAGCAATCCACCCGGTTGGACGTGATCTCATACTCCACCACAACGTCATCCAGCCCTAGTACAGTGACCGCGTTCTCTCCCACCTTGTCCGCAAAGCTGTCCGGGAAAATATAGATGCCGTTCTCCGGCGCTTCCGGATAAAAATCCCGGCTGCTGCCCAGTTCCTCGATCGAACAAAGCATACCGAAGGACTCCACGCCGCGCAGCTTGCCCTTCTTGATTTTGATCCCGCCCGGTGTCCGGCTTCCATCGTGGCCGCCTGCCACCCTGCCGCCATCCAGTACCACAGGAACGACCGCGCCTTCAAACACATTCGGTGCACCTGTTACAATCTGTATGGGCGTACCAGTACCCGCGTTTACACTGCAGATGACCAACTTGTCCGCATCCGGATGAGGTGCGATGCTTTCAATCTTTCCTACCACAATCTTGTCCAGATCTGCATCCTGCTGTTCAAAAAATTCCACCTTGGATCCGGAAAGTGTCATCCTGTCCGTATATTCCTGGGGCGAGGCATCCAGCCCCTCCACCAGGGCACGTATCCACTTCAGTGAGGTTTTCATGATTTAAGAACTCCTTTGTGTGCTTATCATTTTGAGTTTTTCCGACTGCGCGTCGCGCCAATTAGAACTGCTCCAGGAACCGGTCATCGTT
>CADBTO010000385.1 GCA_902797565.1 uncultured Lachnospiraceae bacterium | reverse complement strand
TCCTCCGGATCCTCCTGGTCTTCCTCCGGCTCCGGATCTTTCCAGTTCAGCCCTGCCAGGACATATTCATGCAGCCGGTCTTTGTCCAGCCCGTTATCCTGCATACGCAGGGCATAATCATCCGCTGCATAACGGATATGCCCTTCCGGATCCGCCTCAAAGACAATGCTTGCTGTGATCCTGTCCGCTTTCCGGGATAACCGGACACAAAGGTAGCGGTCCACCCTCCCTTTTTCCGGATTATAATAAAACAACGCAAACCGCGCCTTCCCAACCGAAAAACAGGAAAGTTCTGAAGAACATGGCGTTTCCCCTATGATATCTTCCAGTTCCACCGCAGCCTGGCCCGATCCCTGTTTGTAAAACAATCCGTCCTGCCAGAGAAGTTCTGTACTTTTGTCATAATACAATACGCCATTCTGATCCAGCATGCACACCCGTTTTCCCTGGCTGTCCACACAGGCATATTCCGCAAAATCCGAATTCCGAATCCGTTTGAGTGAAAAATGCTCCCCGGAAGTGGCCACAAATCCTCCTGCCCGGCCCAGAATCTGCCTGAATGCCGCGCTGCTGTCTGCTTCCCCTTCCCCATCTTCCGGCGTCTCCGGCAAAAGCCCCAATTCCTCTGCCATTCCGAAGAAATTCCGATAAGGATACTGCAAGCCTCGATCCGCGCAAAAACATCGGTTTCCCTTATCGTAATACACTCCGTTTTTCTCTTGATAAGAAATTTTCCCGACAGCATCCGCCTGAAAAAAGACCCGGCCATCCAGCCGTGTACACACAAACCCGCGTCCCTGCCCGCGTACCGAAAGGATCTCGCTTCCAAACACCATGCTCACGCATTCCTTGGCCTTTGGACGGAGTTTCCCAAAAATTTCATCCATGTGGTTGATCTGCGTATCTGACTGCTCATGAAATTCTCCTTCATCCACAAAGGAGAGGCATCTGCCGCCCAGATAAACAGACGCAGACTTCTCCTGGACACTGCCCAGAATCCGGCATCCATCCACTAGCTTTGTTTCCTGGAGCGGCGCTGCCTTTTTCTCCTGGACATATGTTTGCGTTCCTTTTTCTTCCAGATCCTGAACCTGCTGCTCCACCATACGGATCCCGTCGCCCTGCCCGCTGCCCGCATATTGGACCGTTCCAGCCAGGTATGACGTCTCCTGCCGCCCTTGCTTCGAGAACTTAGCCAGAAGCAGTGCCGCTCCCGTTGCCAGGAGTGTCAGTGCCAGCGCAACAAACGCACGCTTCCATGAAAAATCCCGCGGACGATCCCAGGACAGCCATCTTCCCTGATCCTGCAGCACTTTTTGTGATGCGTCCTGTGATACCATTGAACTTTCTACCTACTCCAAACAGCTTTTTACAAATTCCCGGAACAACGGATGCGCACGGTTCGGCCGGCTCTTAAACTCCGGATGGAACTGCACGCCCACATGGAACCGGTTTCCCGGCACTTCCACCGCTTCCACGACCTCGCCCCCGGGAGACTCCCCGCAGACCAGAAGGCCTCCTTCCTCCAGCTGCTTCCGATAATGGTCATTAAACTCAAACCGATGCCTGTGCCGTTCCGAGATTTCTGTTTTACCATAAGCACGTGCCAGCGTGCTTCCGGCTGCAGCCTTGCAGGGATACGCCCCAAGCCGCATGGTTCCGCCCTTTCGAAGCACAGCAAGCTGCTCTTCCATCAGGTCGATCACCAGCTCGCTTCCATTCGGATCAAATTCCCGGCTGTTTGCGTTTACAAGCCCGCAAACATGCCGCGCATATTCAATGACACAAACCTGCATTCCTAGGCAAAGGCCAAGATACGGCACATTCGCTTCCCTGGCATACTGGCAGGCAGCAATTTTCCCTTCGATGCCCCGATCCCCGAAGCCGCCGGGCACAATGATGCCGTCTGCCTCTCCCAGGATCTCCTTTGCATTTTCCTGGCAGACCTTTTCGCTGTCGATCCAGAGGATTTCGACATGGCAGCCGTTTTCATACCCCCCATGGTATACAGACTCCCGCACGGATAGATAGGCATCATGCAGGGACACGTATTTCCCGACAATCGCCACCTTGATCGTCTTGGAAAGGTTCTTGATCCGATCCACCATCTCCAGCCAGGGCGTAATGTCCGGCGCGGCCCCGGGGAGACCAAGTTCCCGGCAGACGACCTCGTCCAGCCCGTTTGCGTGCAGCATCAACGGAGCCTCATATAAGGTATCCAACGTCGTGTTTTCCACCACGCAATCCACTGGCACATTGCAAAACATTGCGATTTTGGACTTGATCCCCCGGCTAAGCGGCCGATCCGAACGGGTGACGATGATATCCGGCTTGATCCCCATAGACTGCAGTTCTTTGACCGAATGCTGGGTCGGCTTGGACTTATGTTCATCGGAGCCGGACAAATATGGCACCAGCGTAACATGAATGAAAAGGACGTCCCTTTTTTTCTCCAGAGAAATCTGCCGGATCGCCTCAATAAACGGCTGTCCCTCAATATCCCCGATCGTCCCGCCGATTTCCGTGATCAGCACATCCGCGCCGCTGCTCCGGGCACCCATATAGATAAAGTGCTTGATTTCCTCCGTGATATGCGGAATGACCTGCACGGTCTGCCCCAGATATTCCCCCTGCCGCTCACGGTTCAGCACATTCCAGTACACCTTCCCGCTTGTCAGATTGGAATAACGGTTCAGGTCTTCATCAATAAACCGTTCATAATGTCCCAGATCCAGATCGGTCTCTGCACCGTCTTCCGTCACAAATACTTCGCCATGCTGGTATGGGCTCATCGTCCCGGGATCCACGTTCATATAAGGATCCAGCTTCTGGGAAGCCACTTTCAGGCCCCGCATCTTCAAAAGCCGCCCCAGGGACGCTGCCGTGATCCCTTTTCCAAGTCCGGATACCACGCCCCCTGTTACAAATACATACTTTGCCATAATCCGCTCCTGTTTTTCCAAACAATTCGAATAATCGTTCTCTTGCATTACTCAGTGTATTAGCACTGCAATATTCTAATCTTGTAATCCTGCATCCAGAAAACACAAAGAGGGCCCGGTATCTGTATCCGAACCCCCTTGTCCGTATATCTGCCGCAGTCATCCTGCCGCAGCTTTTTTAGAATCTCTGTCCGCCTTTGCCATTCGCCGGATCCGCCAGCAGGATACTGCGCCGGCAATCCTGGCAGTACCGTCCTTCACGGATCTTGCGCCCGCAGCGCTGGCAGATCTCCTTCCCTTCCGGATCCTCGATCCTGCCCTGGTCGATGAAATCCCGAATGACAGACACCGGCACTCCGGTCGCTTTGTAGATCTCCTTGACAGGGATATCTGTCCTGTCTCCAAGAAAACGCTTCACCCTGCCAAAATCATCCAGCACCTCTGTCTTGCAAAGCTTGCAGCGGTACACGCCTTCCCCAACCTGCTCCAATGCTCCATGGCAGCGGGAGCATCTCTGCGTTCCTATGTCGATTATCATCTGAAACTTCGCCTCCTAGCGTTATCTGATTCCTTTCATCCAGCCATGCTTATCGCAACCGATTATTCCTGTTCCTGCCCAGGAAATGCATCGAATCCTCCGACGACGACTTTATGGTCGGACGCTCTCCTGCAGTCCCCATAAAGGCAGACTTCAAATCCCCGCTCATTTTCTTTGCGCACTCTACGCAATACCGCCCATAACGGATATCGCAGCCACAGCCTTCACACTTGATATACAGCCCGTCCCCATCCGGGATTTCCAGCCGCCCTTCCCGCAGATAATAATTGATAATCTCCGTGTCCACACCTGTGGCAGAATTGATCACCGTGGCCGGCGCAGGGCCATTTTGATCCAGAAAATCCTTGATTTTTCCAAAGTCATCAAAAAATTCATATTTACATACCGAACACCGGTATGTCCCGATTCCAATGTAGTCAATCTTCCCCCGGCATCTGGGACAACACTTCGGCTTCCTCCTTGCAAGAAGAAGCTCCATATCCTTCGCTTTCTTCTTCATACCAAACCCGCCT
>CADBTO010000384.1 GCA_902797565.1 uncultured Lachnospiraceae bacterium | reverse complement strand
CTTCTCTTTCCAAACGGTTAAACGCCTGCACTTCCAGCTCTTTTTGAACATTCAAAAGATAAGTATTCCGGCTCGCACGTTTCTGTGTGTCCCTACGAATCTTTTCTTTGCTGCTCTGATACTGTCTGGAAGAAGCAAGAATCCTATGATACAATAACGCAGTACGCAGCGCCCCCTTCAAACTGCTCCCTGGTATATATGGATTCCCATAAGGGTCTTTGACGCACTCCATCACGCCTTGTTTGGAATAAGCCTCCATATCACGGTCTCCCGCAGACACACGGTATTTCAAACAATCCAAGACATCTTTTATATCAATACGATTGGCAGACATCCACCTCTTGAAATCCGATCTGGTATCATTCAGCAGGAAGTCTTCAAAAGAACTTTGCAGCCTACGTTTTTGAACGATTTTTCGCAGGAACTGTTCCATATCCAGAACACCGACTTCCTTTGAAGCCCCTGCTCTGTTTGGCAGCAAAAGATACTCCTTCTTTGAAATCTTCCTCCCGCTTCCAACAAAAACCGGTCCTATCACGGAAAGCTTCACGGTAAAATGATCTAAAAACTGATTCACCTGCTAACCCTCCCAGTCAATCCCCCAGAACAGAGGCTTTGCATACCGATATACCGGATGGCTCCCATCGCCGGATACATCATATACACCCCCGGCAAAACGTTTTTTGAAAACCGAGCCATGCGCAAATACATAGAAATCCTGTTTTTTCCTGTATTCCGGTGCATAGGTTTTTGATGCCACGAAACCACTTCGCTTTTCCAATGCATAGAAAGCCCCTGATAAACTGCTTTCCAGCTCACTATCCCCTGGCATCGAAACAGAAAGTGTCATATAATATGGAAAGTTCCCTTCAAAAAATTCTTCTATTCCATCCGGAAGCTGCTCTGCCGCATACGTAAACCGCCCCAAGCCCGCAGACCTTTTCCCGCCCAGACCACTATAGGAAAGCCTTTGTAGTAATGTCTCGAAAAAGACCCGATGACTTTCCTCCACAAATCCTGCAATCACATAAAGCCCATTTCCGTCATGATAATGGAATGTACCTATCCGGTATGGTAAGGTTTCATCGTCATTTCGAACAAACGCACCCGTCCTTGTCTCCGTATGCCCAAAATCCTCCAAATCATGAAGGCGCTCTACTGGATATTCCCCAGATAAAAACGCGTCAAACAAGCCAAACGGAAGAAACGAAAGCTTTTTGTACGCCTTTTTATTCTTTCCTCCTCGCGCTTCATCCTGCTTCTGATAGATTGCATCACAAAGCATCAATGGTTTCGGAAGGAAAATCTCCTTTCTCCCACATATATTTGCATAGGGCAATCCATCCGAAAAACAAATCGAAGACTCCTTCACGAGCGCCACCAAATGATCTAACTCGTCTCCACTTCCTTTTAAGGCTTCCTGACACAATGCAGAAAATAAAGTATCCGCATGGAACGCTGAACAAGAACGATCCAGATGACCACTTCCAAAATGCACGCCTTGTTTGAACTCCATCTGATAGATGTAGTATTTCATCATTGGAATCCCACTCCTTCCGTCATGCATTTCTAAATTCGGACAGAATTTTTTCGCAGCAATCCAGCAGTCCATCCGGCAACGCACCAACCACACACTCCACTGTCAGATCGCAAAATTCTACTTTTCCATATCCCCTTGATCCATTTCCACCCAGATAATCATATTCCAAAAGCTTAAAACCTGTCGCAATCGTTTCAAAATCTTCCACGACCTCCTGCCGGATCTCCTCTGCGTCTTTCTCTGTCGCATAGACTTCATAGACCAGATCCATCCCAAACTCTGACCCCTGAACCACGCGTTCAATCTGCCTTGGGTTTGCTACAGCAGTCAGCCGGTTGATCGTATTTTCAAATTTCACTTCTGTCAGACTTGTCAATCCCTTTTTTCGCAGCTCTTCCGCATTTGAAAGAAGCATATCAGAAAAAAGAATCCGACTCGCCTGCTTCTTTTCAGAAGAACCGAATAGGCGGATAAGCCTTGGGCAGTCATGATCCGGCTTTGAAACCATCTTATCATTATATGCCTTCGCCAAAAGTGCACGCATCTTCCCCCGAAGCGAACTTCCAGGTATCATCGGAAGGTTCGTCCGTGCATCCTTTACCACAGGCGAATCCACGGCTCCAATTGCGGCAAAAGCATTGGAACCACCGATGTGCAT
>CADBTO010000383.1 GCA_902797565.1 uncultured Lachnospiraceae bacterium | reverse complement strand
CCTGCACAAGCTTTGCCACGCTCTCCTGGACCAGCGCCTCATTCTCCGGATCCGTATAGGCAGTCGCCTCATCCAGGATGACCACCGGCGCGTCCTTCAGCATCGCCCGCGCAATACAGATCCGCTGGCGTTCGCCGCCGGAGAGATGCCCGCCTGCCCCGCCAACCTGCGTATCATAGCCGTGTTCCAGCCCCATAATAAATTCGTGGCAGCCACAGGCCTTCGCCGCGTTTATGACTTCCTCATCCTTCGCCCCGGCTTTCCCCAACCGGATGTTTTCCCGAATCGACAGATCAAACAGATAATTATCCTGCGCGACATACGCAATCTGCCCCATATAGTAATCCAGCGGAAGCTTCCGGATGTCCACCCCACCATAGGTAATCGTTCCTGCGTCCACATCCCAGAGGGAATCAATCAGCCTTGCAATCGTACTTTTCCCAGAGCCGGATGGCCCCACAATCGCGTTGACCTGCCCTTGCCTGATTTCCATGTCAATCCCATGCAGGACTTCTTTGTCCTTGTAGGTAAAGCGCACACCCTGCAGCCGAATATCCGAACCATCCGGTTTTTCCGTAAGCGTATCCGGACGTTCCATATCCTCCCTTTCCAGGATTTCCGTGGCTTCCCCGAAGATCGTCTGCATCTTCGCAATATCATCCGAATAAGAAAACGCAATCACAAGCGGCGTGATCAGGCCTGCGGAAAGAATGATGCAGGTAATAAAGTCCTTCGGCGACAGGCTGCCGCCCTTTACCAGCAAAAGCCCGACCGGAAGCACACCCAGGAAGGTCGCGGGCATAAAGGACATCGTCCCCGCCTGCCACCAGATGCACTTGCGCATCCAACGGATGAAGCAATCCGCCCCTTCCCGCGCCGCGTGCACGAATTTCTCATAAGAACTTCCCGTTTTGCCAAATGCCTTGATGACTTCAATGCCATTGATATATTCCACGGCCGTATCATTCAGGTACTTCGTTTTCTGGACCGTCACCTCAAACTCTCCCTGGCTCTTGACCAGCATCACCGCCGCGCAGCATAAACCAATCACGGCAGGAATCAGGTTCGAAAGAGCCACGCGCCAGTCAATCGTCAGCAGGTAGATGAACATCACCACCGGAAGCAGGATGTTTGCCGTAAACTCCGGAATAATATGCGCCAGCGTGGTTTCCATGGAATCCACACGCTCCACGATAATGTTCTTATAACTCCCGCTGTTGTCATCCAGCACGGAACCAAGCGGGATCTTTGAAAGCTTTTCGCAAAGCTGAATCCGGATCCCGCCCAGAACCGTAAATGTCGCAACATGCGACAGGGTCGTTGAAAAATTGTGTAATACAATCCGAATGACCCAGTACACCGCCATCATCAGTACCTGTTTTCGATAGTACGCCGGATCCTGATTCCCGTCCAAAAGCTGCCCCACCATATCCGCAATCACCAAATACGGCATAAAAGAAGCCGCCACGCCGCATATAGCAAGAAACACGCTCCCGCCGTAGTAACTCTTTTTCCTTCCCGCAAATTCCAGAACCCAGGACCACAGTCCTCTTTTCTTCTTCATCGCGATCCACGCCCCTTTCTCTTTCTTGCCACCAGATGCAGCCGAAACTTCCTTGCCCGTTCCAGCCGCTCGATTTTCAGACCCGACTGCTTGCAAAAGGCCTTGATTTCGTCCAGCGACCTTGCCGCCACATCCCCATGCCCGGTCAGGTTTGAAAGCGGCATCTCTGCATGGTTCATCAGCCAGAGTATGGGCGCCGGTGCGGTATAATCCTGCAAGATCAGCCTCCCGCCCGGCCGGAGCACCCGTTTGACGCTGTCAAAAAATGCCTGCGGATCCGGATAATGATGGAAACTATTGGAACAGATCACCACATCGAAGGTATTATTTGGAAATGGCAGATTCTCACAGTCCCCAACCACCCAATCCACGCCTTCAAGATGCTTGGCACGCGCTGCCTCGATCATCTTCGGTGTCAGATCGATTCCTGTATAATGCTTATTTGGGTCCTTTTCATATAGAAGCGAAATCATCGGGCCACTTCCGCACCCGCAGTCCAGAAGTTCCTGATATGCCTCTTTTTCCAGCTCTCCGGATATATACGGATAATCCTCCTTGCACATCGCATAGATCCCAGCCCGATCTGTTTCATACACATCTGCGGCTTTTGTAAATTCCTTGATCGTCAGCTCCTTGTATTCTTTGTCTGATCTCATCACACACTCCTTTTCTGCTTTTTGGCACACCGCACCAACACAATTTCTGGACAACACGCTCTTGCACACCGCTCCAGCGCGGCGTCCTGAAT
>CADBTO010000382.1 GCA_902797565.1 uncultured Lachnospiraceae bacterium | reverse complement strand
TTCAAAATCGCGGTCAGCTCGCCCTTCTTTCCAAGGACTGCCACCCGTACATCATCCAGGGATTTGGGGTCCGCAGCCCTGGTGATGGCTTCGATTGCCCGCTCCTGTATTTCTTTTAATTTTTGTTCCATATTGAGAACTCCTTTGTGTGCTTATTGATTTATCGATACAGCGTGCAGAAACAACGCCGCGCGCCTGCAAAAACTCCTATTAGAATAAGGAAAACATCCGCTCCTGTCAATCCTTTTTTTGCTCCAATTATACGCAGGATATGCCGGGAAAACCAGCATCCTCACGTCTGCATCCGCCTCAGGATGCCTCGCAGCTACCGGCCGGAAAATAAACGTGCAAGGAAGATGCCGCCGCGGACATACAGTTCCAGGGACATCGCGGTCCAGAAGCCAACAACGCCCCACAAGGACGCCAGATATAACGCAAGCGGGATCCGGACAGCCCAGAGGCTGCAAAAATCCAGAAGCGAAGGCACCAATGTATCCTCTGCACCGCGGAATACTCCCGCTCCCACGATCGCCGCCGCGTACAACGGTTCCGCAAAGGCAACCACCCGCATGCAGCGGGCTGCCAGTGCCACAACCTGCTGGTCCGGTGTAAGCAGCGAAGCAATCTCCGGCGCCATCAGGTACATCACCACACCGAAGCCGCCCTGGATCAACATACCCAGTGCCACGGTCAGTTTCCCAAAGGATACCGCTTCCTTCGTCCTTCCTGCCCCAATGCTCTGGCCTACTAAGGCTGCGGCTGAGTCCCGCACACCAAAACCCGGCATATAGCAAAGCCCCTCCGCTGTCACCGCAATGGAATTGGCCGCAATCTGCAAGGTCCCTCCGGGAGAAATAATCCGGGTGGAAACAACCTGCGCCCCTTGCACCAGCACATTTTCCACCGCCACCGGCACAGAAATCCGGACAGCCTTCAATAAATCGCTTTTTCGGATTTTATACCCCTCCCCTTTCCGGAAGCGCAGCGAACTGCCTTTCCGGACTGCAGCAAAGAACAGCCAGCTTGCGCTGGCCAGATAAGCAAGCCCCGTGCCCAGCGCCGCCCCCCGCACACCCATGCCAAAACCAAATACCGGGATTTTTACCCCAAAGACATCATACACTCTGGGTTCATAGATCAGGATGAAATTGAAACAGATATCAAAGACACAGGTCAGGGAACTGATGACGCTGGGCGTTTTCATATCCCCCAGACACTGGAGGCTTGCTGCGCAAAGATAATCAAGTGCCATTGCCGGGAGAAAAATGCTGGAAATCAAAAGATACGCGGACGCGTCAGGCAAAAGTTCTGCCTTCCCGCCAAGCGCCGCCGGAATGGTTTTATACAACAGCGCCCCAATACACCCAAGCACCACAGCGATGCTGGAAACGACCACCAGCGCTTCAAAAAACAGCTCCCTGGCACGCCGTTCGTCTTTGGCGCCAATCTCAATCGCAAGCGGTGCGGAAAACCCGGACACCGCCGCCACAGAAAGCCCGCCCAGCAGCCAGAGGCTGGTCATGACCAGCCCGACCGCAGCTGTGGCAGAAGCACCCAGCGCCCCGACCATCGCCGCGTCAATATATTCATTGATAACATAAGAAATCTGCGCCAGCATTGAAGGGAATGCAAGGCGCAGAACCATAGAAATCTTTTCTTTCCTGCCTAGCGGCACGCCATCCCGCAGCCGCTGCAGCAATATTTTTGAATCCATACCCTTTATATCAAAAGCCCGTCAAAGCACATACCCGCGCCGAAAATGTCATACATATAAAGAAAACCTGAAACGGCGTTCTGCCTTTTTGACTCCTAGCAAGTCTGCTAGGTGGGTCCCCTTATCCGGGCCTTTCGCCTTCCACCGAAGTCACACATCAAGCAATGCAAGAGGTGCAAGTCTCACGCTTGCGCGCTACAAGGCCTGACGTCCAGCCAAGCTATCTCGGAGTCCCGTTTAAAGTATTGTAGGTTCAAAAATGACAGAACACGAAACAGTTCGTTCGTTTCAGGTAAGTCCATTATACCATAAAAAATCAAAATTTCCACTGTTTTTTGTAATTTTTTTGTAAAAAAATGAAATATTTGCGCACCCCGTCGCATAAGAAAAGGGGAACCCGAAGGCCCCCCAAAAAAATCCATATCTTACAGCGAATTCGCCTGATCCACAATCTTCTTGATCGCGTCCAGTGCAGCATCCGGCAGCTTGTCATAGCCTTCGTTGTCATCGCGGAAGCCTTCCACCGCATTCACGCGCGTCTGCATCGCATCTGCGAGTGCCTTCGTATATTCTTTGCTGGACAGATCCGGCACGAAGCCTTCCCAGTCCATGATCTCGATATCCTCGAACGGCCCCCACTGTTTGAACTCTGCACGGTTCTCCACGATCGCCTCAAGGATGCCCAGCGTATCTTCTTTCTGTACCTTCTTGCCCATGAAATCACCGGTGTTGATGATGTAGCAAGCCACATTCTTCTCTTCCACCAGCTTCTTGAACTTCTCATAGTCGTGTGCCAGTGGATAGGTACGGAACGGGTTCGCATACGGCACGATCCGGATCGCGTTCAAATCTGTCCCAGCCTTGACACGCTCTGCAGTTGAGGTCTTCGTTGCAAGCGTTGCGCCCATCACGGAAGCAAGGTCTGCACCCTTCAGCTTCACAATCGGCGGAATGGTCGGATCCTTCATAATCCAGAAGATCGCGTTCACCGGTGCGTCAATCTTGTCCACGCGGTTCGGGCTCCAAAGCTTGCTCTTGATCGCACGGCCGTTTCCGTTCCGGATATCTTCCGTCACGATCTGAATCTTCCCGTCCTCATCCAGCGTTGCAGAGCAGTTCTGCACAGTCAGCAGGAAGTCATTATCCGGGCAGCCCGTCGGATAGTCATTGGTCTTGTCGAAGTAGGTCGGCTCCAGTGCCACCGAAGCACAGCTGTCTGTATTGATGACAAATGCGTCGTCATGCAGCACCTTGATTGCAGGATATTTATTATCATGCTTTGCGTGCGTCAGCGTGGACTTTCCAGATCCGGACAGGCCGTACACAGAAGCCACGAACTTGCTGCCATCGTCCCGTGTATACTCTTTCTGCCCGCCGTGGCAGGAAGCATAACCATTGCGGTTTGCAATCGCCCATGCCATGGTCAGCGTGCCCTTCTTATGCTCTCCAAAATAACGCATCCCAAGGATCGCCGCACAGTTCTGGTCCGTATCGAAGTAGCAGAGCGTCTGAGGATCAGACAGGCAGGAATAATCCACATCCGGCTTCGGCTCCGGTGTCCACTGAGGATCCGAGAAGATATAGATATCCGGCTCTTTGCCATCACCCACCGGCTTGGATTCACGGTACATTGCCGCATACTTTTCATTGATATACTGGAAATTCAGCATCCAGTTGTACAGCAGGTTCTCCTCACCTTCCGGAATCAGCAGATGCGCTTTCACCATAAATTCCGGATCCAGACCGATCACGCACTCTGCATGATACAGGGTCTTCCAGCGGGACTCATAGATCGCGCTCATGATCACCTTGTCCAGCTTCTCAGAGTCTACACCAGGCTGGCCCTTGATCCGCCTTGCCACTGCATAACGTCCTGTCACCGCACCATCGTTGAACAGCAGTACCTTGGATTCCTTCTCCAGTCCAATCAAATCCGCATCCTTGATCGGCATATCTGTGATGACGGTTCCAGGAGAGGCAGCCGCCAGTTTATAAGCCTCTTTCAACGTATTGATCTTGATCACGTTGTTTCCATAGAATGGCGCCTCGATGATCGCACGGGTCTTGGAGAAGCCAACCTTCCCCCTTCCAATCTCACTGATGGGATACATTGCCTTTGTAGACATAAACGGATATCTCCTTTCAGATATACATCTTGCAGCAAACCTGTATGCTTTCGACACAGGTTTTCACATTGTTACATATTTGTCTATTCTATTAAAAAAGAACGCAAAAGTCAATCATTTTTTGTGGCTTTCAGGAAAAAAAACAAAAAAAAGCCAACTATCTTTTGACGTACCCGTCAACTCATGCTATAATACAGTACAGAAAACTGGGTATCGGAGCCGAAACGCTCTGCAGCCCGCCGGCATGGCGGCATTTCCCGCCCATGCCTTAATAAACGAAAGAGAGGTGCCCCCATTTATGAATTCCAATATCTGCAAAGTGACACCTGAGATTGCTGCCCTGACTGAATTATCCAAGCGGGCTTCCTATATCCCGCCGGAACTATACACGGAAAACGATGTCAAACGCGGGCTGCGCGACTTAAACGGAAAAGGCGTGCTGGTCGGGATCACCAATATTTCCGAGATCAATTCCCGCAGGATCATCGACGGGAAAGAGACACTGATCGATGGTGAACTGTTCTACCGGGGTTACAACGTCCAGGACATTGTAAAACAGCAGGATATGGCAAACCACTTTGGCTTCGAGGAAATCACCTACCTGCTTCTGTTCGGGAAACTGCCGACTGCGGAGGAATTCCAGGATTTCAAGAAGGTTCTGGCGCACTACCGCGCCCTGCCCCGCAACTTTGTACGGGATGTAATTATGAAAAAATCCAGCAAGGATATGATGAACACTTTAGCAAGATCTGTGCTGACACTGTATTCCTATGACGACACGCCGGATGACACAACCGAAGAGAACGTGCTCCGCCAGTGCCTGCAGCTGATCTCGATGTTCCCCATCCTTTCTGTCTATGGCTACCATGCCTATCGTTATTACCACAAAAACGACAGCCTCGTCATACACCGGCCGAAAAAAGAACTGTCCACCGCAGAAAACATCCTGTACTGCCTCCGGCCGGACAAAAAATATACGCCTCTGGAGGCAAAGCTGCTGGATGTCGCGCTGATCCTCCATGCAGAGCACGGCGGCGGCAACAACTCCACCTTTACGACCCATCTGGTTTCATCCTCCGGCACCGATACATACTCCGCCATCGCCGCGGCAATCGGTTCGCTGAAGGGCCCCCGGCATGGCGGCGCCAATATCAAAGTGGTCAAAATGTTCGCAGACATGAAAAAGCAGGTTTCTGACTGGACAGATGACGAAGCTGTTTCTTCCTATCTAAAAGCACTGCTGCACAAAGAAGCCTTCGACAAAGCCGGGCTAATCTATGGGGTGGGCCATGCAATCTACTCCCTCTCGGATCCCAGGGCGATGACCTTCAAAGGTTTTGTCGAAAAACTCGCCGTGGAAAAAGGGATGGAAAAAGAGTATGCGCTCTACGATAAAGTGGCGACGCTCGCGCCGAAACTGATTGCATCCGAACGGAAGATGTACAAAGGCGCATGCACGAACGTGGACTTCTACAGCGGCTTCGTTTATCAAATGCTCGAATTGCCGCTGGAATTGTATACTCCGATTTTTGCGATTGCACGGATATCCGGATGGGCGGCGCACCGTATGGAAGAAGTATGCCAGCGGAACAAAATTATGCGTCCCGCCTATATGTCTACCACGGAGCACCATCGTTATATTCCAATAGAACAGCGGGAAGTTTGAGCTTTTTGTACATAAAAATCCAACTTTCACTTGCAGTTTTGCAAAATATGGTGTAATATACGGGAGTATAGGTTTTTTTGAAGAGTGTTTGAATGAGAGCATATCTGCAGTCGTTTCCGGCTGCGATCATATAAAGAAGGGGTGACATTGCACATGAAATCTACAGATCTTACGGTATTGATCGGGGACGACTCCGTACTTGCCAGGAAACAACTTCGGGACATCGTTGCAAAATCTTTGCCGGACGCCACGTTTATCGAAGCGTCCAATGGGCTCGAGGCAGTGGAACGATACAAGGAAAAGGCAGCGGACCTGGTTTTTCTGGATATC
>CADBTO010000381.1 GCA_902797565.1 uncultured Lachnospiraceae bacterium | reverse complement strand
GGATCTCACGGGCATCCTGCCCATCTTCCAGCAGGTTCTCTTCTCCCTCCGGCATAAAGGAAAAATGGGACTCCAGCGGTTCCTCCCGCTTCTTCTTCACCCCCAGGATCCGGAACGCCTCCTGGATTCCCTCGCTGCTGGTATACGCATTGTGCGGGGCACGCTTGTCCGTGGACCGGTAAAACACGTTTGCCATCCGCCCGTCGAGTCCATTGACATCCGTAACCACGCCGGATTCCAGCATCTCTTTCGCCTGCGTGCTCTGCCCGAAATGTACATATACGCTGTCATACTCTTTGGCAATCCGGATATAATACGGCCTTGCCGAACGCACGTTCCCGAACCGTTCAAGCCCGCTGTAATTCTCAAACACCCCCATCAGGCGCGTGATCCCGCCTTCCACAGGGCACTCATAGATGACCCCCGCCTTGTTGATCCCATAATGGGGCTGGCAGGCAGACGTATTCTCGATCATCAGGGAAATAAGCTGCCTTCCCACCGCTTTCTCCTTGATCACCGCCCCCGTAAGCGGGGAGTAGAACTGCTCCGGCTGTGGCTCCAGCTCCGGCTCTTCCACTTCCACAGGCGCCGGCACGGGCTCCGGTTCCGGCTCCACCCGCGCCGGCGGCACATAGGTGAGCTCCGGCTCATCGTGGTCGAAGACCCCAAACGCAATGGCCATGCAAAGCCCGCCGGACAAGATCAGCAGGATCACACAAAAAATAAGCACTTTTTCTTTCATGATGTTAGAACTCCTTTGTGCGCTTATAAATCTTCGATACCGAGGTCCCATTATTCGGCTGCGCCGAAGAATGGCACCTCCCCTGTGACTGCGTGAGGATGCGGCGCACAGCGCCGAACCTCACTTCGTCCGGCGTACAACGCGCAGTCGGAGTTTATTTTTCGAACTCCTTTGTGCGCTTATAGATTTCCAAACTCCTTTGTGCGCGTCTGCCTCACTCCCGCAGGATCCCCAGCGCATCCAGAACCTTCTCCTGCTTCTCCTCCATGACCTTCGCCTCTTCCGGCGTTTCATGGTCGTAACCCATCAAATGAAAGCAGCTGTGCGCAACCAGGAATGCGAACTCCCGGCGCACGCTGTGGCCATAATCCCTGGCCTGGGACAACACCCGCGGAACCAGCAGGACAATATCTCCCAGAAGGATTTCTGCTCCGGATTCCACGCCAGGCTCCACTCCAAAAAAGCTTCCCTCGCGTACCGGCTGCCCCGGTGCTTCAAATTCCAGCTGTGGAAACGAAAGCACATCCGTCGGTGCATCAACGCCCCGGTACTCCCGGTTGATCCCGCGCATCTCCTCCGGATCCTCCAGGATTGTCAGGGAAATTGCCAGTTCTCCTGTCTCCCCTGCACCTGCATCCTGCCAGCACTGTTCCGGGAACCCCTCCTGCCGCGCTGCCTCCGCTGCGACCTGCTCTGCCAGCGTTTTCACGTCAAATCCAAACACAGAAGCCTCATAAGCCGTGCCCGAATCCGAATCGGGCGTTCCCTCGTTTTCCATGTATATGATCATCCAAAAGCTCCCCTTCCCGCACCAGCTGATCCCGAATCTTCAAAAACTGGTTCATACTCAGACCGGATTCATCATAATAGCCCTGTGACGAAAGTTCGTTCGTCATCTGGTAGATCAGCATATGCTGGTCAAATTCCTTCTGCATATCATCGCTTTTTTCTATCAGATCCAGCCGCTTTACCAGCGAATCCACCAGATGCACAATCGCGGACTCCCTGGTTTGCGGTTTCCGCAGCACACCCTCATATTCATACAGAATTGCGATCAGATCCTTGGGAAAACCATAGCTTGTGGCCAGCATCACAGCATGATCAATAATCGGTTCTCCCAGCAGTTTCCCAATCCGGTAATACATCCCGCCTGCTGCCGCAAGCTGGTCATCCACGCCGATCAGCTGCGCAAGTTTCCGGCAAACCGCCGATACCCGCATGGCATGGTCAAACTCCTGCATCGAAAAGCGTTCAAATTCCACCAGCAGCGGATACTCGTCGTCAAGAATCTCACTATACGTCACGCGCCGCTCTTCCATAAAACGCCTGTAAATCCGATGATGGATCAGGATCACAAAGAGCGCCGTCACAATGGCCAGCACCACAGAGCCGATCCGGATGTCGTCCGGCAGCTTCCCATACGTCAGGAAATAAAACACCTGCGGGACCGTGATCTGCAGAAACATCACCGCCATCGCCGTCGGCAGCCGCCCGACACTACCGCTGTTCTTCAAGTACTCGCCTAATAATACAGCGATACAAGATAACAGAATCAGGCAAAACGGCTCCCGATTCGTGACATCCACTGCGCTGCACAGTTCCAGCACGAAATACACATCCACTGCCATCGCAAACGCCCCTTCCAGCGTCGTGGACAGCAAAAAACCAACCAGCATGACCGGATACAAAAAGACCGGCAGCGCCCGCCCCAGCAATACGATGATCCAGGAAAATGCCATAACTACCAAAAGCAGACGGTAATTCGTATCCTGGAAGTAGACACGGCTCCCGTTCCGTATATGCAAAAGCACAGAAATCCAGATCAGAAGCCCCACTCCATTCAAAAACCCCGCCACAGCAAGATCCATCCGGGAATGGCTTCCCTCACTGAAAAACATATACGCACTGCCGCCCAGGAAAATCAGCACCATAAAGAAAAACACCACAATCCGACGAATGGAGATCCTTTCTTCTTCCACCTTTGCCATCCGGCCAGAGCCCTGCACCGCAGCTGGCTTCTTTCGTTTTTTGGGCATTTTTTGCTTCTTCTCCGGCTCATCCGCGCTGCGGGCCTTCCCGCCGGGCGCCGGATCTTTCTGATCTTTCTGATCTTTCTGTCCTTCCGCCATCCCCGCCTTGCCAGATGATGCCGAAACCTCCTGCGGCGCTGTATTCTGCTGCCCTGCTTCCTGTGTTTCCGGCTTCTGCGCTGCGTCCGCCTGCACGGCATCCGCTTGCTTCATACCCGGCTGCACAGCTTCCACCGGCTTTATTCCCGGCTGCACGGCTCCCGCTGGCTTTATTCCCGGCTGCACAGTTTCCACCGGATTCTTTCCCGCCTGCACGGCTCCCGCTGGCTTTATTCCCGGCTGCACAGTTTCCACCGGATTCTTTCCCGGCTGCATGGCTTCCACCGGATTCTTTCCCGCCTGCACGGCTCCCGCTGGCTCCATACTTTGCTGTCCGGCGTCCACTGGCTCTATGCCCGCCTGCACGGCTCCCGCCGGCCCCATGCCTGGCTGCACGGCATCCGTTTGCTTTATGCCCGGCTGTCCGCCTCCCGCGTTCCTGGCTCGATGCTGCTTCATATGGTGTTTCTTCTCATGACGCGCCTGCTTTTCCGTCTGTTCCTTCTCTGTGCTTCCCACATTCTTCTCCGTCATCGGGGATAACGTCCCCTTTTGCTCATTTTCTTCTTCTCCTGCTGCTTTTCATAAGCATCATAGGCGCTGACAATCTTCTGAACCAGCGGATGCCGTACCACGTCTGCCGCCGTCAGGTTGCAGACAGCAATCTCCTCGATCTTCGCGAGTACTTTGAGCGCGACATCCAGCCCGCTGCTTGCCCCCACAGGCAGGTCTTTCTGGGTCATATCCCCGGTGATCACCGCCTTGGATCCAAAGCCAATCCGGGTCAGGAACATTTTCATCTGGGCAGGTGTCGTATTCTGTGCTTCATCCAGGATAATGAACGCGTTATCCAGGGTACGCCCCCGCATATAGGCAAGCGGTGCCACCTCAATCAGCCCGCGTTCCATATTTTTCTGAAAGCTTTCCGCTCCCATGATCTGGTACAATGCGTCATACAACGGCCGCAGATACGGATCAATCTTGCTCTGGAGATCCCCCGGCAAAAATCCCAGCTTTTCCCCCGCCTCGATTGCAGGCCGGGTCAGGATGATGCGTTCCACCTCATTCCGGGAAAATGCCGTAATCGCCTTTGCCATCGCAAGATAGGTCTTCCCCGTTCCGGCCGGCCCCACGCCAAATACGATCATGCACCGCTCGATCGCTTCCACATATGCCTTCTGCCCCAGCGTTTTCGGCTTGATGGGCTTTCCGGAAACCGTATGGCAAATCACGCTGGAATCCATCTCTACCAGCGGATGCGTCCGCAGCTCATCCACCTTCATCGACAGGGCATAACGGACATTCTGCTCGTCAATCGCCTCCCCTTTTTGGGAAAGCGCCAGAAGTTCCTGCAAAACCGCCTGTGCCCTGCCCATCCGTCTGGCATCGCCCTTGATCCGCACCCCGTCCCCCCGATCCACCAGATCCACACCCAGCTCCGCTTCCAGGATCTTCAGGTTCCGGTCAAACTGCCCGAATATATTTTGCAGATCCCCCGCCGGGATCTCCATATAAGTTTCCATGTAAGAACTCCTTTGTGCGCTCATCATTTATCGGCACAGCGTTTCCATTCGACAGACACGCTGTCGAATGAAACCGCTCCTGTGACTGCGTGAGGATGCGACGCTTCGCGCCGAACCTC
>CADBTO010000380.1 GCA_902797565.1 uncultured Lachnospiraceae bacterium | reverse complement strand
CTTATCTCCCAGTATGGCTGTGTGATCCAGGCCAATCCGGGTAATCACGCAGACCGCAGGCACTTGATCTGCGCCCCGCGTCGAATCCAGCCTTCCGCCAAGCCCCGTCTCCAGGATTGCCACATTCACCTGCTGTTCCTTGAAATAAAGCAGCGCCATACAAAGCGCCAGGTCGAACATCGTGGGATGCAGCGCATCGCCCTTCGCCAAAAGCTCCTGCCCCAGTCTGGCCGCATCTTCTTTTGGAATTTCCCTGCCATCCACCCGGATGCGCTCGCAGAAATCCATCAGATGCGGGGATGTAAACAGCCCCACCCGCCTGCCGGACGCCTGCAGAATCCGCGCCAGGAACGCCGCCGTTGATCCCTTTCCATTCGTCCCGGCGATATGCACCGTCTGCATCGCATGTTCCGGATGCCCCAGCAGATCCAGCAGGTCTCCGGAAATCTCGCGCCCGCTGCGCTGCGCAAAGCGGCGCTTGCCGCAGATCTCTCGTATAATAGCGTCATAGTCTGCTAGTACGCGCGACACACTGCCGTCCTGATGCAGTAACCCGTCCTGGAAACCACCGTCACTTCTCAGCAGCTCGCACGACGTATCACTGTCACATTGCAGCAAACTACATCCCCCGCTGTTTCCTGCGACTGCCTCAACACGTTCTCCCATTCCGCCTACACCACCATGATAATCCCGCCGTCCCCGGCATATAGGGAACTAACACCCGCAGTATCCAGTACAAATATATCCTTAAAATTTGCCGCTTCTTTTACTTTGGATACAACATATTCTGCACTTTTCCTTGCATTACAATGGGAAATGGCAAGTATCTTGTTCCCAACATCCTGCGTCACTGCCATCATACATTCAACCATCTTGTCCAGGGACTTCTTCATCCCGCGTCCCGTCCCCAACTGGCAGATATTCCCATCATCCGTGGATCCCATGACCGGTTTGATGGACAGGACATTGGCGATCATCATCTTCATCGCGGAGAGCCTGCCGTTCTTCCGCAGAGCATCGAGCGTTTCCAGCACAAAAAACGTATGCTGGCCATCAATATACGCTTCTGTCTGCCGGACCACTTCCTCAAACGCCACCCCCTGTTCCTCCAGCTGCGCAACCTTCATCGCAATCAGGGTCTGCCCGATGGACGCGGAACGGGAATCAAATACATACACTTTTTTACAATGGGGACTTTTTCCATTGTCCTCTTTATACAGGTTGGACGCAAGCAGGGCGGAGTTGTATGAGCCGGAAAGTTTCCCGGAAAGCGTTACCAGATAGACATGCTCCGCATCCGTATTCTCGATCTCCTTGCGGAACGCATCCGGGGAGGGACAGGCAGACTTCGCAACGTTTGGCGACGCCGCAACACGCCGCAGGAACTCCGCCTGGTCAAAGCTGTCATCATCCAGAATCTCCCAGCCATCCACAGAAAGCGTCAGCGGCACCCGGACAAAACGCCCGTCCCGGGCCAGTTCCTCCGGCAATTCCCCGCAGCTGTCTATGATTACCTTAAACATACAAACCCCCTTGTTGAAGCACGCATCTCTATAATAACACCGTAATAATCTGATTCTTGTCATCCAGCAGATACCGGTAACGGGTCAGGCCCACGATATAATACTGGATATTTCCCTGGTCAAAAAAATACACTTTGGCCTTCTCAAACTCTGCCTCATCACCCAGACGCACGGAAGCCTCTTTTTCCCGCGCAAGCCTTGCGTCCGAAAACACTTTTCCTATCTTCTCTCCCTGGAATTTCTTAAAATACAGGCCCTCTTTCCGGAAATAATTGTTTTTTTTGCCTTTCGCCTTTGGCACGGCGAACTTCACATCCAGTTCGTGCGTCCGCCCGATCTCCGCATCCGTCACATTCAAAAACGCATAATCAATCCGCTGTGACTCTGCTTCTTTTTCATCCCGAAACCTGCCGTTGCCCCAGGTAGCATCAAAGTGGTAGTATTCCCCGTCCAGCTTGACAATATTCCATGCATGGGACTGGCCCCTTGCCGTCCCGGTCACAACCACACAGGGGATGTCCATCTTGTGGAACAGCATCTCCGCGGCATTCGCATACCCCTGGCATACAGACTGGTGTCCAAGGAACACGCTCAGAACATTCTGGTTCTCCGGACTGCCAGGCACATATTCTGTTTTTTGCACGATGGTGCGGTAGATAAATTTCGATATTTCGTAATCCGATTGCCCGCTGCATTCCTTCAACCATTTGTCCACTTCCTGATCCAGCTGCTTCTGCAGGCTCTGCCGCTCTTCCAGCGTCTTCGTATAAGAAGGCTCGAACGAAATGCTGATGGTCTCCCCGGCAAGGGAATACGTCCGGTACGAATAACCAAAAACCCAGAAAATCTCCCCATGGTCTGCAATCAGCGCATCATAGGCACGCTCGATTTCTTTCTGATCCCGGCTCGATACATAAATCCGTTCCTTATGCTTTCCTATCCCTGCCAGAAGCTCCCGATACACTTTCTGTTCTGCCTCACCAAGACGCTTATACGCCATCTTGTTGACGCCGGACGCCGTGGCGATGTCCGAGCGGATCGCGCCATCCCCGCCCTCCGCCAACGCACTGTCCCCGTGGAAGTCGCTCAGACGCGCTGCCACGAAATCAAACGATGTATCAACCAGCAGCGCGCCCCAATTTTTCGCGCCGATCAAAAGCTCCGGTTTTGCAAAGGCCGCAAAAATCCCACCGCTGACCAGTAACAAGAGCAGCAGGAAGCGTAGGAACGGCGCTTTCCGTTTCCGGCATTTTCTGCCGGCCTCATATTCTCTTTCCAAATGTCTCTCCAACTGACTTCCCGTCTGCCGTTCTATCTGT
>CADBTO010000379.1 GCA_902797565.1 uncultured Lachnospiraceae bacterium | reverse complement strand
TAATGCCCCTTCCGCTACCCGCTATAAGCTCACCTACAAAGAAGAAGTTGGCGACTGGACGCGTGGCAAGAACAGTCCGTCGTACTACACAACTTCCTTTTATAAGGATAAGTTTCTTCCAGTTCCGACCAAGGACGGCTATGTGTTTGTAGACTGGTATATGGACGAGAAGTATGAAACCGTGCTTCCGGATCGGGTTACGTATAGAAAAACGCTGGATCTCTACGCGAAGTTTGTTCCGGAAGTCCGGGACATCGAATACGTCCTGAACGGCGGCACGAACAGCCCGGAAAACCCGGTCAAGTACACATACGGCGAGACTGAGGTAGAGAAGTTCGCGGATGCAGTGAAAGAAGGCTATACCTTCGGCGGCTGGTTCTGGGACGAGAAGTTTACGGAAGAAGCGAAGGGTCTGACGAAGACAGAAACCCGGGAACTGAAGCTGTATGCGAAGTTCAAGGGCAAGACCTACCAGATTGAGTATGAACTGGACGGCGGGACGAATGCAGCAGACAATCCCACGGAGTATGTCCACGGCGTGGGCGTGCCGGAAGAGTCGCTGAAGCCGGCGACGAAGGAACACTATACCTTCAACGGCTGGGCATTGAAAGTGAAGGAACCGGAGGCAGGCAAAGCGGATCAGCCCGCAGGGGAAGCGGCCCAGGGAGACGCGGAT
The DNA here is from genome assembly GCA_902797565.1 of uncultured Lachnospiraceae bacterium. GTDB lineage: Bacteria > Bacillota > Clostridia > Lachnospirales > Lachnospiraceae > Weimeria. Next base: position 3,287 of record CADBTO010000379.1, on the reverse strand, counting down.
CAGCCCGCAGGGGATGAGGTTCAGGGAGATGTGGTTCAGCCTGCAGGCGAAGCGGTCCAGGGAGATGTGGATCAGCCCGCTGGAGAAGCGGCGCAGGGTGATGCCAAGGCAGACGAGAAACTCGTGACGTCCATCTCTCCGGAGCAGAGCGGAGACTTGATCCTTTCAGCGCGTTACACGCCGGATCAGTGGAACATCACGTATGTGCTGGATGGCGGTACAAACGCAGCAGCCAATACAGCGACCTATGCGTATGGTACAGGTCTCAAGCTTCAAGCAGCGAGCAAGTCCGGATACAGTTTCGATGGCTGGTATGCCGAGGCGGATTTCAAGACGAAGGTTACGGAGATTACGGCAGAGCAGACTGGCGATGTGACCGTATATGCGAAATTTACCGTCAGTGCACCCGCACCCAGCAATGACTACAGCGGCGGTTACAGTGGCGGCGGCTACAGCGGCGGCACACCATCCACCACTTATTCCATCCAGTATGTCCTGGATGGCGGAATCAACGACAAGGCCAATCCGACCGTGTATACGAAAGGGACGGGCGTTGGTTCGTTTCAGCCTGCAGCAAAGGAAGGCTTCGATTTCGCTGGCTGGTACAAAGAACAAGAATTTGTGAGCGAGATCAAAGAGATCTCCAAGGATGCGACCGGCACGGTAACGCTTTACGCGAAGTTCCTGCCGAAGGAGTACCAGATTTCCTATGAGCTGAATGGCGGTACCAATGCGGCGACGAACCCGTCGAGCTATCGTTTGGGCGTTGGTGTGGACAGCCTTGCGCCTGCGACGAAGGAAAATTATGAGTTCGTTGGCTGGTACACACAGCCACAGGTCGCCAGTACAACAGAAACTCCGCGAACAAGCATCTCGAAAGAACAGAGCGGAGACCTGAAGCTGTATGCGTGGTTCAAGCCGCAGACATTTACGATTACTTATAATCTGAGCGGCGGCAAGAACAATGACAAGAACCCATCCACCTATACGTATGGCCAGGGTGTGGAAAAACTGGCGCAGGCAACGAAGAACGGATATGCCTTTGGCGGCTGGTACAAGGACAGCAAGTATAAGTCCTTGGTATCAGGTATCGATAAGACGACGGGAGGCGCGGTCACGCTGTATGCGAAGTGGATCAAGGGGACAGGCAAACCGTTCTATCTGCGGATCCACCAGTTCGGCCAGACTTATATTGAGCTGAGGTGGAATAAGGTCACGGACGCGGTCGGCTATCGTATTTATTTGAAGGCTTCTGATTCAGATGCTGGATATAAGCGGCAGGCAGATATATCCGGGAAAAAGACAGCGTGCAACATCAAGAATCTGAAGAAAGGAACCTATTACACGTTCTATGTCGAGGCATATGGAGATGGAAAGGATGAGCTGGCATTTGTCCGTTCTCTGACGATCTATGCCAAGACGGAAGGGGGGCAATATAAAAACCCTGAAATTGAACTGACTTCGCCAAAAGATTCGAATAAGGCTATTTCAGTCAAGCAAAATAAAACCTATCAGATTAAAGCGAAGCAGATGGGAAAGATGAAAGATTATGCGAAATTACGTTATGAAACTTCGGATTCATCAATTGCGACAGTTGACGCAACAGGAAAAGTCAAAGGAAAAAAAGCTGGCACATGCACCGTATATGTCATTGCACAGAGCGGGGTAAATAAGGCAATTACTGTGGAGGTACTGTCATCATAGGAGCAGGGGGGCTTTAGGCCCCCTGCTCTTTTTTTCTATGGACATCCGGATTCAGCAGCAGGCACTGTGCCTTGAAAAACGTCTTCAGTTTTGAGGAATCTCCGGTTTCGTAAAAACGTACTAATTCTTCTTTGAACGTTCCGATCGCATCATATGGGATGGACAGGATACCCACATCATATCGCATCAGTATTTTGTTTGCTGCCAGCTGGGCAACGCGTTTATTCCCATCCAGAAACATCTGCGTCCGTGCGATGAAGCAGAACAGATCCAGGGCGGCTTCCAGTTTATCCGGATTCCGACTGATCCGCTCCAGTTCGTCTATGATGGCAGCTTCATTCGGCAGTTCCGGACGCCAGGAAGTTCCGCCGATGGTGACGGGAAGCCTTCGGATGTTGCCGGCATCGAATGAGAGGTCGCGCATGCAGATCTTGTTGATTTCCCGCAGGCAGAGCAGATTTTCCGGGTATTCGATGTTTTCAAACAAAAATTCCCAGGCATGTTTCATATTCAGGATGAACAGCACTTCATCCCGTTTTGTCTGAACCGGAAGGTTTTCCAGAATTTTTTCTGTATTGGGGAACGTGGTTCCCAGCCCTTCAATGCCGGCACTTTTCCAGATCGAATCGACCAGCTGCCGTTTCCCTAAAGAGATAGAAAGATTGTCCATGTTTGATTCTCCGTATATCATCGAGCAGGGCGGATGAAAATCCGCCCTGCTCGATTTGTTTCCATATTTACATTTTGAAAAATGCCATATCCTCTTTCAGCGACTTCGAGATCCGGTTCAGGTCTCCGGCTTTGTCTGAAAGCTCGGCGACCGTATCGCGCAGGTTCTGCATCGAAGTGCTGGTCTGGGCGGAGCTGGCAGCGTTCTGGTCCGAGATGGCGGACAGTTCCGTGATGGTATTTGAAATTTCGTTCTTTGCCTTCTCGCAGTGGACCGCATTGTCTGCAATCTGTTTGGTTAGTTCAGCAGAGGTATCGATATTGACGCTCAGCGTGTTGATTGCCGTGCTGGTTTCCTGCAGCTGCTCGATCATATGGTCAAAGGCATTGCGGACATGTTCCGCGCTTTCCACGGTCTCCTGGGAATCATGCAGCAGCCCTTCCATTGCTTCCTGGATGGAACGTGCCGCACCGGCGGATTGTTCCGCAAGCGCCCGGATTTCATCTGCCACCACCGCGAAGCCCTTGCCGGCTTCACCAGCCCGCGCCGCTTCGATCGAAGCATTGAGCGAGAGCAGGTTCGTCTGCGCGGCAATGTCGTCGATGATCGAAACGGCGCTGCGGATATTGTCCACGGCGGTATTGGTGGTTTTGATCAGTGCCACGATGGTATTGATGGCTTCCACCGTCTCAGAAGAAGAGGCATGCATATCGTCGAGGTCCTGCTTGGACGTGGCGGATGCCTCCTGCATCGACGTGGCCGTGTCGGACAGCCCCTGGGTCTCTTCCAGAATTTCGGAAATGATACCGGAAATTTCATCCAGGCTCTGTACGGCGGCCTGCAGGTCTCCGGCCTGTTCCGATGCGCCGGATGCCACTTGGGAGACTGCGGAAGCAACTGTATGGGCAGTATT
>CADBTO010000378.1 GCA_902797565.1 uncultured Lachnospiraceae bacterium | reverse complement strand
TATCGTAATGCCAAAGCAGGACGGGATCGGTGCCACACAGGACATTATCGCACTGAACAAAGATGCGCTCGTGATCATTGTTTCCAGCGTCGGTACGAAGGATCAGCTGAAAGCTGCGATAGACGCGGGGGCAAAGGACTTCATCCAGAAGCCCATCCGTGAGGATCAGGTAGAAAGCGTCATCGAGTCACATCTTACAGGGGAATAAGGGAGATTATCTTATGTATGCACAGTTTTTCGGAAGTTACTTACTTGGGAAGAAAGCGGTGACTGCAGACCAGCTCGCCACCGCCATCGCCCGGCTCTCCGACACGCACATCAAGCTCGGCACACTCGCGATGCATAAAGGCTACATGACTGCTTCCGAGGTGGACGAAGTATGCTTCCTGCAGACCAGGGAGGATAAGCGTTTCGGCGAGATTGCGTTGGAGCGGAATTATCTGTTTGAGGATCAGCTGGAAGACCTGTTGAAATCACAGAATCCGGATTATCTCCTCCTGGGACAGACACTCGTCGATATGGGCGCTTTGACCAACAGCGAGCTGGAAGTCAATATGGTTGGATACCAGTCTGAGAATGCGTTGGACAACCCCGCCGGGGACGAGGAATTTGAGGAAACAACCGCGCTCTTAAAACGGTTCTTCGAAGCATCCTACAAACCAACATCAGAACACACCTTGATGTATATGAACCTGATGTTCAACAACCTGGTTCGCTTCATCGGGGAGGATTTCACCCCCCTTTCTCCGGTACCCTGTACCGAATATGAGACCAATTACTGCGTAACCCAGGCGATCAGCGGGCCTGTGACCCTGATTTCCGGGCTGGATATGGAAGAAGATGTTGCGGTTGCATTTGCTTCCCGCTATGCAAAGATGGAATTCCATCTGTTCGACGAATATGTCAAGGCATCGCTTGAGGACTTCCTGAATCTCCACAATGGCCTCTTCTCTGTGAATATGTCCAATATGTTCTCCGAAGAGATCATCCTGGAGCCGCCTCTGGAAGAGGACAGTCCGGTACTCAAGATGTCTGAAGACTCCTTCGTGATTCCGATCATCTATCCGTTCGGTACGGTATATCTGCTTTTGGCTGTATAGATATTGATCGAGCAGGGAGTCGAAAACTCCCTGCTCGCCCACGAGCCGCCGGCCGGCTTTTCCGGCATTTTCCTGACGGCGGCTCTGTGATAAAATCGAGCAGGGGATTGCCCCCTGCTCGCTGTGCGCCCGGTTCTGCCGGCACACCACGCCATATAAAAAGCCCCCCTGCATCTGCAGGGGGGGCTTTTTTGTTATGCACTGGGCCACGCCGGCGCGGCCCGTCACTCTCTTTTATTTCTGCAAAAACGCCCGCACCATCTCCGGCATCTGCTCCACACCGCAGATTCCTTCATGCCGCACCGGAGCGCTCTTCAGTTCCAGGATCGCAGGCGGAAGCGGCACGCCGGAGACCTCAGAGAGCTTTTCCGTCAGCTCCAGGTCCGAAAGCGCATCGTCGCCCTTCCCCAGCGCAGCCATGACAGCCCGTGAGAACTTGTAGGGGCTTGCCGTAGACGCCAGGACGACCGGACGCCCGCTGCCCTGATCTGCCCGGTATTTGTCATACACTGCCGCCGCAACCGCTGTATGCGTGTCAATGACATAGCCCGTCTTCTCATACAGATCCCGGATCTTTGCCGCTGTCTCTTCCTCACTGGCATAATTCCCATAGAATCCCGCCAGCTTTTCCCGCATATCCGGTGTCACTTCGTATTTCCCATCCCGCGCAAGCCCTTCCATCAATTCCCGCGTCTTCCCGTCATCTTTGCCCGTGCTCTCGAAGATCAGCCGTTCCAGGTTGCTGGAAATCAGGATGTCCATCGAAGGCGAACTGGTCAGGTGGAACTGGCGGTTCTTGTCATACACGCCCGTGGAAAAGAAGTCATAGAGCACCTTGTTCTCGTTCGACGCGCAAACCAGGGTTCCAACTGGCAGCCCCATCTGCTTCGCGTAATGCGCCGCCAGGATGTTCCCGAAATTACCGGTCGGCACAACGATGTCCAGAAGATCCCCGTCTGCAATTTTCCCTTCCGCAAGCAGGCGTGTATACGCATAGACATAATACACCACCTGCGGCACCAGACGCCCGATATTGATGGAGTTTGCCGAAGAGAAACGGAAGCCCTTCGCCGCCAGCTCCTCTTTCATCGCCGCATCACCGAACATCCGTTTGACGCCGGACTGCGCCTCGTCAAAGTTCCCGTCAATCCCGATCACACAGGTATTGTCTCCCTGCTGGGTCACCATCTGCTTTTTCTGAATATCCGAAACCCCGTCCTTCGGATAAAACACCACAATCCGGGTTCCCGGAACATCCGCAAAGCCAGCCATCGCCGCCTTCCCGGTATCCCCGGATGTTGCGGTCAGGATCACGATCTCATCGGACACCCCGTTCTTCTTCGCTGCCGTCGTAAGAAGGTGGGGCAGAATAGACAATGCCATATCTTTGAACGCAATCGTCTTCCCATGGAAGAGTTCCAGATACTGCACGCCATCCGCTTCCCGCAGCGGCGCAATCCGCGCATCGTCAAACTTTTCGTCATAAGCCGCATGGATACAATGCTTCAGCTCCTCTTCCGTATAATCCGAAAGCAGCAGCTTCATCACTTCATATGCCACCTGCCGGTAATCCATCTTTGCCAGCTGCGCAAGCGAAACATCCAGCGCCGGGATATGGTCCGGTACATACAGCCCTCCGTCCGGCGCAAGCCCCTGCAGCACTGCCTGGGATGCCGTGATTTTCTGTTCCTGGTTCCTGGTACTTGCGTACATTACGTTACTCATAATCCTTCTCTTTCCTCCTCATCCGCATTCTCGTTTATTTTCTGATTCCCTTCATATCCATCCGCAATATACAGGATGAAATCATTGATCTGCCCTGCACTCCATCCCATCGCCCGAAGGCCCCGGATGAACCTGGAAGTTTCCAGCATCGTCATTGCACCACTCCTCCCTGGCCTCCAGACAGATTCTCCTTGACTACCACCTTTGATTCTATTACAATAAGAACGCAATTTCAAGACCAAAAAGGGAGCAATGTCAACATGGAGCCACGGGGAGTATACGAAACCACACAAAAAAACGGAACGCCCAGCTACCGGGTCAGCATATCAAAAAACGGGAAGCACATCAGCCTCGGCAGTTTTCGTGAGAAAGAGCCCGCACTGCAGGCATACCAGGAAGCAAACAGGATTTATCAAGAAAATAAAATCGACATTCTAAATTATAGCACCTATATTCATGCACTTTCGGACGATAAAGTTATCTCTTTGTTAAACCACCGGGACAACGGTCTGTATTTCAAAACCCCCATTTATCTGCGCAAGGGCTACTTCTCTTATTTCTTAAGCGGCTATGGCGAGCTGAAATTCGACAATGACGATTTATTCTATTATTCCTCCCACCGCATCCTGCGGCGGGGCGGGCATCTCTATGTCAACGATTACGGCATGCAATACGGCATCCTTGCCCGCTACGGCATCAAGAACTTCGCCGTTTCCGGACGGGACTACCGTTTCGCGAACGGGGATCCTCTGGACCTGCGCTACTCAAACGTCATCGTCATCAACAAATACCATGGCGTCCAGATGAAAGAGTCTCCCGGCAAGCAATGGCATGAAGCCCGGATCCACATCGTGGGGGATTTCCTGCTGGGAAGATACGAAACGGACAGCGAAGCCGCCACCGCCTATAATAAAGCCGCAGATGCCGCGGCTGCAGCAGGAATTGACAAGAATTTCATTCAGAATTATATCCTGGAATATGACAAAAAACAATATTGGGAGATTTATTCCAGAATAGATCTCCCAAAAAAATACTTAGATTATATATCGGATTTCAAAAAATAATATTTCTTTTATTTTTTGCTTTTCTCCTTCTCGATCTGGGATGTGCAGTGCGGGCAGCGGGTTGCCTTGATCGGGATCTGGGACAGGCAGTACGGGCACTCTTTCTCCGTCGGCGCTGCCTCTTCCTGCTTCTTCACCTTTTCCGCAATGCCGTTCAGCGTCTTCACCAGGCAGAAGATCACAAGCGCCATCAGCAGGAAATTGATGATAGCGGTCAGGAATGCGCCATACCCCAGGGTTGCCGCCCCTGCTTCCTGTGCCTGCGCCAGGGTCTTGTATGTCCCGCCGTCCAGCGAAATGAACCAGTTCGAAAAGTCGATGCCGCCTGTCAGCACGGAAATCACCGGCATAATAATGTCGTTGACCAGGGAATTGATGATGGACTGGAATGCTCCGCCGATGATGACACCGACCGCCAGATCCAGCACATTCCCCCGCATGATGAACTCACGGAACTCATTCGCAAAGCCCGCTCCCTTTCCGGCTATGCTTTTTACATCTACAGCCATTACAAATACTCCTTTCTTCGGAACTGCTTTCCAGGCAGCCCCCTTCATGACTTCTGTACATCTGCTCGCCGGCAAAGCATCCCGCCGCGCCGGTTTGCAAACAGCATTTATCTTACCACACATCCTGCAAAAAAACCAGAACATTTTTTTCGTGAAAACGGGCAAAGATTCCGATTGACAGGGCATTGGAAAACACCTAGAATAAGGCTATTATGAGACATACAAAAACAGAACAAACAAGCAAAGAAAAACACACGAAAACAAATCGGCCAGATCTCCGGCAGGAAATCCGGGAAGGCTTTGTGGGCAGCCTCCCGATCGCGGCTGGATACTTTTCTGTCAGCTTCTCCTTCGGGATCCTTGCTGCCAAAGAAGGGCTTTCGCCGCTGCTTGCAGGCCTGATCTCGATCACGAACGTCACAAGTGCCGGGCAGTTCGCCGGCCTGACCCTGATTGCGGAACACGCGGGACTGCTTGAACTCATCCTGACCCAGCTGGTCATCAACCTGCGCTACGGGCTGATGAGCCTGTCCCTGTCCCAGCGGCTGTTTGGCATCGGCACCTTCCGGCGGCTTGCCATCGCGTTCGCCAATACGGATGAAATCTTCGCGGTCGCAGTTTCGCGGAAAGAGCAGCCCAGCTTCCCCTATATGATGGGGCTGGAAATTTTTCCCGTGCTGTCCTGGACAGCTGGTACAATCATTGGCGCAGCCAGCGGGCAGCTGCTGCCTGCATCCGTACTTTCTGCCCTTGGGGTTGCACTGTATGGCATGTTTGTGGCAATCGTACTGCCTCCTGCACGGGAGCAGCACCCCGTCCGGATCGTTGTCCTGATCGCCCTGCTGCTTTCGCTGCTCTTCTCCTACGCACCGGTTTTGAACGGGATTTCCAGCGGCTTCAAGATCATTATCTGCACGGTTGCAGCATCCGCGCTTGGCGCAGCCCTCTTCCCGGAAAAACAGGAGGCGTGAACAGGATGCGCCCCCCTTGCGGGCACGCGATACCTCACAGACTAACGGCACAAAGGAGTCTTCCTATGATATATACATACATCGCAGCGATGGCGATCACAACCTACCTGATCCGTATGCTGCCCCTGGTACTCTTCCAGAAAAAGATTGAAAACCCGTTCATCCGCAGCTTCCTGGGCTATGTGCCCTATGCCTGCCTGACGGCGATGACCATCCCCTCGATCTTCTACTCAACCAGCTCCTTCCTGTCCGCCCTTGCCGGGCTGGCAATCGCGGCACTTCTGGGCTGGCAGAAAAAAAGCCTCCCCGTCGTCGCCGGGGCGGCTTGTATTGCCGTATTTGTTACAGAGCGCATCCTGGCGCTGTTTTAGCCGGGCAAATCACGCGCGCCGGTTCCCGCGCGCTAATTGATCCGCTCCACCTCTTCAATCACGCACCGATGCCGCTTGTCCGGATCCGCAGAATCATATGCCACGCCAATCAGCAAAATCTCCTCTTCCCGCGCCAGGTATGGCTGGAAATATTTTTTCGCCTTGATCTGGGCAATGGCCTCCTCCGGGGAAGCATCTTTTTTCAGTTCAATGACAAGCAGTGACCGTCTGGAAGCTTTTCGCGGTACAAAGACCATATCCGCAAAACCAACGCCCCCTCCCACCTCCTCCAGCTGGG
>CADBTO010000377.1 GCA_902797565.1 uncultured Lachnospiraceae bacterium | reverse complement strand
ATTTGATAGATTGACATATTTATAGAAGAAACACGGGGGGAGGGGCGGCTATGCTGAGGGTATTGTTGGTGGATGACGAACCCTTTATTTTGCAGGGATTGAAGGTGCTGGTGGACTGGGAGGCAGAGGGCTACCTGGTTGCGACTGCTTCAAACGGGCAGGAGGCACTGGAGTTCATCTTGTCATCGGAGGTGAACCTGATCATCTGCGATATTAAGATGCCGGTTATGACAGGGCTGGAGCTTTTGCGCGAACTGCGGACGAAGTATAAGCGGGACACATGGTTTGTGATCCTGAGCGGGTTTGCGGAGTTTGGATATGCGCAGGAAGCGATGTCTTTTGGCTGTACGGATTATATTTTAAAGCCGGTGGAGCGGGAGAAACTTCTGGAAATCCTGCGGAAAACCGCCGCGCTGTATGAACGGGAATCCTCACGGAAAGCGGATCAGGCGAAAAAAGAACGGGGTTATATGGAACGGAACATCTTAGCGCTCTTGAGCGGGAAATACACGCAGGAGAACCTGGAGGATGTGGCGGAGCTTGTGGACGCGGATGACGAGATGAGTTATGTGGGGATCTATCTGGAAGCCGGCGGCGGGGACGAGGAAGACACCTCGGACCAGGAAACGGGAAGCCAGCTGAAAAAGCTGCTTTCTGCGGCAGAGGCGTTTTTGAAGGAAGACAGCCGCCTTTGCGTGTCCAATGTGATCGGGAATGAGAAGGTATATGACATCGGGCTTCTGTACTATGGGGAAATGGCCCGGAGGCTCCACGAGACACGGGAAGCATATCTGCGGCAGTTTCTGGATTATCTGAAGGAAAATACGGGCCTTCCGGCCACGATGCTGGTTGGGAAGAATGTGCAGGGGCTGTTAAATGTATCAAAGTCCTATGGAACTGTTTCAATCTTGCATTCCCTTCAGGGGTTCCGTGAAAAGAAAGACCTGTATTTTTATGAGGAAGAGTACCAGACCGCAGACCATGGAATCCTGATCTGCAAAGAGCAGCTGGATCAGCTGATTGCGGCGATTGAGGTGGGGGAGCATACCGAGATCCGCAGGCGTGTGGACGATTTTTATGAGGAAATGACGAAAACCGGGGTGACTGGATCCACGATGGATCTGAATGTGAATTATCTCCTGTTCCAGCTGATCCATCTTGCCAGCGAGCTGGACAGCGAGGTGAACCAGGAAGAAATTCTGCGGATTATTTCCGAGAGTACGTTGGAGACGGGCGTGCGCCGGGGCGGGAAGACCCACCTTTCCCGTATGGCGTATGCGTATGGGGAATATCTGGCGCAGCTTCGGAAAAACACGTCGAAAGGCGTGCTGAAGGAAGTGGAGCGGGAAATCCGGGAGAATTACGCGGAGAACCTGACCCTCAAAAAACTGAGTGAGAAATATTATGTGAACAGCGCCTATCTGGGACAGCTGTTCCGGAAACAGCATGGCTGCTCTTTTAAGGATTATTTGAACCGCCGAAGGATTGAGGAAGCGGCAAAGATGCTGCGCCGCAGCGACAAGAAGATTTATGAGGTGGCAGAGGCGGTTGGGTACAAGGATGTGGACTATTTCGTGAACAAATTCATTGAGGCGGAAGGCTGCACCCCAACGAAATACAAGAAGAATATCTGAGTAAATATATTTTTTCCGGGTGTTTCTTCTATATTTTTTCCCGTTTTCGCCTATACTTTGTCTAATGAAATGCAAAAGGCAAAAGGGTAAGATAATACCATCACAAGGGAAGCCCAATCGAAAGACAAAACAAGCGGAGAGCAAAGACGCTTCCGGCTTCGGTCAGGAGAGAAGGCACTGACAGAAAAACTGTAAATGCTCCGGCGTGAAGGCCACGATCAGGAGCTGCAGCATATCAGGAGGAGAGAGAGTATGTTAAAGAAATTTGCAAGCGCGGCGCTTATTGCTGCCATGACATGCACGATGTTTACCGGCTGCGGCGGTGGAAGCGGCAGCAGTGACAGCGGAAGCACGGACAGCGGTTCCGAGTCCACCTCGACAGAAAGTACAGAGAGCACAGATAGTGGTGACAGCGGAGACAGCGGAAGCAGCGGCGATGTCAAAGAATTTACAGCATTTTTCGCAGTGCCCGGGTCTGAAATCAATGATGACAACGAAGTCCAGCAGATGATCGCAGAGAAGACAGGCTGCAAGGTGAAAGAGACCTGGCTGACCGGCCAGACCGCAGAGGAAGCAATCGGAACACTGATCGCAGGCGGCGAGTATCCGGACTTTATTGAGGGCGGTAATGGCTCCGTTCAGCTGTACGAAGCGGGCGCACTGGTTGCATTGGATGATTATATTGAGAAGTATCCGAATATAAAGGAATTCTTCACAGAGCAGGAATGGGATTCCCTGCGCCAGGATGACGGACATATCTACTGGATTCCGCAGTTCTCCGATATCTACGGGGAAGAGCGTGAATGTACACACAATGATGAGGCATTCTGGATCCAGACCAGGGTTTTGGAGTGGGCTGGATATCCGAAGATCGAGACCATGGATGAGTACTTCGATCTGATCGAGAAGTATTATAAAGAGAACCCGAAGATGGAAGACGGGACAGACATCATTCCGTATACCATCCTTTGCCAGGAGTGGCGTTACTTCTGCTTGGAGAACGCAGGCGAGTTCCTGGATGGCTATCCGAACGATGGTTCCGTTATTGTGGATCCGGACAAGCTTCAGATCGTGGATTACAACACCACACCGACCACGAAGAAGTACTTCCAGAAGCTGAACGAGGAGTACAAGAAGGGCATCGTTGATCCGGAGTCCTTCACACAGACCTACGATGAGTACATCGCAAAACTGTCCACCGGCCGTGTGCTTGGTATGATCGACCAGTGGTGGGATTTCGCATACACCGCAGAAGATGCACTGAAGAGTGCAGGGCTTGATGACAAGGGATGCCAGTACGTTCCGCTTCCGATCACAATCGAGAAGGGTATGAAGAACCAGTGGCACAACTCCGGCGGCGTGGTCAACGTTTCTTCCGGTCTGGCAATCACGACCAGCTGCAAGGATGTTGACGCTGCAATGAAGTTCGTAAACGATCTGCTTGAGCAGGATGTACACAACCTTCGTTTCTGGGGTGTGGAAGGCACGGACTATCTGGTTGATGATGATGGGATGTTCTATCGTACCAAGGAAATGCGCACGCAGCAGTCTGATACAGCATACAAAGCTTCCCACGTATGCTCCTATTCATACTTCCCGCAGTGGTCTGGTACCAGCCGCGATGGAAAGAACGCAATGAAGTCTGATGGACAGGAATCTGAGTTCTATGCAGGCCTGAACGACAATGTCAAGAAGTGCTTCGATGCATACGGCGTGAAGACCTATGTGGAGATGCTTGGTACATCCCCGGCTCCTGGACCTTGGTATCCGATGTATACATACTCCAGCACATTGACCACTTCTACTCCTGGCGGAAAAGCTTGGGCGCAGATGACAGAGATCAAGCATCAGTATCTCCCGAAGGTGGTCATGGCAGATGACTTTGAAAAGGGCTGGGATGAGTACATGAAGGTTTATGAAGGCTGCAAGCCGGAAGACTTCGTGGCAGAGATGCAGGAAGAGCTTGAGCGCAGAATTGAAGCAGCAAAGAAATATGAGAGCTAAAACGAATCAGCCTTGAAAACCTATGGCGGGCGTCCAATAATTATATGGAGTGCCCGCCTTTTCTTGTAAAAGGAGTATTGCTATGGATACGAAAAAGAAAAAGTTTGGTCTGGCTGATCTCAAACACCAGCGCGTGCTTCTGATCTGGGCAGCAATCTTTACAGTATATGGGATTATTTTCTGCTATGTCCCGCTTTTGGGCTGGGTCATGGGTTTTCAGGATTATAAACCGAAGGATGGCTTGCTGGGATCCAAGTTCGTTGGCTTCCAGAAGTTTGCAGAACTGTTTTCGGACAGCACT
>CADBTO010000376.1 GCA_902797565.1 uncultured Lachnospiraceae bacterium | reverse complement strand
CGATTCAGATATTGGACAAGCTGGGCATTCACAAAGCTTTCTTCTATTGAGAACGCATTCGCCGCAGAAAGCTTCGTGATATCCCCGCCGCCCACCGTCGTTGTATAAACCGTATAGATATCCGGATTCAGGGACTTGACCGTCCGCAGCGTGTCATAATCCATGGATGTGATATCGCACGCCTTTTCATAATGGTTTGCTGCGATAATCTCCAGCGTTTTCTCTACAATCCCTTCATCATGTCCCGTCCGCTTGATCTCGATATTCATATACAGCTTGCCCTTCGTCAGTTTGAGCACCTGATCCAGCGTCGGTATCCTGGTAAACTGGAAACTGTCATGGAAATAACTGCCATTATCTAAATCTTTGATTTCATCATAAGTTACTTCCCAGATTTTTTTCTTCACACCGGTTGTGCGTTTTAGTGAACTATCATGCATACACACAACAACCCCGTCTTTCGTCATCTGGACATCACATTCTGCCGCATCCGCGCCATGATCAATCGCGCTCTGGAACGCAGGCAATGTATTTTCCGGAGCGGCAAACGAATCCCCCCGGTGTCCCATGACCATCGTAGACCTTCCGCCTTCATAAATCGCCAGCTTTGTCTTCTGGTAGATCGGCGGAACAAAATAATAGAGACAAAGCAGCATCGCAAGAAGCAGCGGCAGGCGGACCTGCCATTTTTCGCGCACAAGATGACGCGCCGGCGTATATTCCAGCACTTCCCCTCTTCGTACATCTTCTTGAATTTTAATATAATAACCCGCATGAATCCAGGTAAATATTATGGGAGAAACCAACCATACACCGATCAGCAAGGTTCCGAGTTCTGCTGCCACAATCACCTCATTCGGCAATACAGCAGACGGATTCAACTCCGGCTCCAACCAGCGAACCCCCAGCCGGAGCCCCAGCAGGATCATCCCAAACGCAGCTGCCACCAGTACGCCAATCACCAGAACACATACCAGCAGTGATACGATACTTCGTAATATTTGATGTTTCTGCATATCTGCGCTTTCCCGGATTGCTTCGCGAAATCGCTTCCGTTTGATTATCATTGAAGGGAGCGCGTAGATCCACTTCATTTCAACGTACAGAACACAAAGCAGGAACATCCCGATCACCAGTTCCGAAAACCAGAATTTCCGGAAACGGTTCAGAAAGAAAGACAGCATCGATACATTCTGCAGCAGATACGCCGCATTATAGGTATCCGCGATTGGCATCAGCAGGAAAACATAGACAAAGAATCCCAATTCACCAAGCTTCAGAAGACCGGGAAGCTTGCCAAATGCGTCGTTGAACATATCCCTTGCCCGGACTTTGACACCCGAATAACTCGCGTGGATTCCTGATGAAAGCCCCAGCAGCTCGACCGCAATAAACGCCGCCGTAGTGACTGAGACAACCAGTACGCCAAGCCAGACCACCGGATTACATAACACACGGGATAAGTTGTAATTGCTAAGATAAGATACTCCGGAAAATCGGAATACAAGATGCTCAAACCGTTCCAATAACGGCATAAATATGAAAATCGTCAGGATCTTCAAAAGGATTTCAAAGCGGAGAAAGCTGCCCAGATTGCGGCGCAGCAGTTCTCCCGTTAATTTCATCATCTTCATAATAAGCAATCATATACGAAATCCGCACGCTTTGCAAGCCAGAATCCATACAAACCCACAAAACCATGTTGAAAACCCCTTCTATTCCATGCTATAATCCTTACCAACAACACGGATGTGCTGCCACGAAACGCCAGAGCGTGTCTTGGCGTGTATGTGTATATCAGCACATCCATTCGGAAACCCATCAACCAAACGCAGTTCCAGATAAGGAGAACAAACTTATGTTCAAACAGATTGAATTGCCCTATGGCACCAATGCACTCGAACCCGTGATCGACCAGCTCACCGTGGAAACCCACCATGGAAAGCACCACAAGACCTACACGGACAACCTGAACGCAGCCGCAGAAAAAGCCGGCGTCCAGGACCAGGACATCGAAGCTTTGCTTGCAGACCTGGGCAATATCACGGATCCCGCAGACGCGAAAGCGCTCCGCAACAACGGCGGCGGCTTCTACAACCACAACCTGTATTTTTCCACACTTTCTCCGGAAAGTGAGAAGAAGGATGCACCCACCGGAAAGCTTGCAGAAAAAATCGATGCCGCCTTCGGTTCCCTGGACGCATTCAAAGAAAAGATCAATGCGCTTGCTGTCGGGCAATTCGGCTCCGGCTGGGCATTCCTGTCCGCAAACCAGGCAGGTGATCTGTTCCTGTCTGCCTCCCCGAACCAGGACAATCCGATCAGCGAAGGCACCGGCAACATCCCCATCCTTGCCATCGACGTATGGGAGCATGCGTACTATCTGCAGTACAAGAACCTTCGTGCCAGCTATGTCAAAGAACTTTGGCGGGTCATTGACTGGAAGAAAGTCGAAGCGATCTATGAAAGGGTGGTGGCATAATGGCGTTCCCTTCGAAGGAACAGTTTGAGGCGATCTACGGGGTTTCCGAAACCCAAACGGCACAATCCCGCTTCCGGCATCTGGAAGAAGGATATCAACAGGAATTCGGGAATGCCGATCTTTCGTATTATACATCGCCTGGCCGTACTGAGATTGTAGGAAACCATACGGACCACAACGGCGGAAAGGTGCTCGCATCCTCGATCAACCTGGACACCATTGGTGCTGCTGCAAAAAATGAACACGGCACCATCGAGATACTCAGCGAGGGATACCCCAAGATCATCGTCGAACTTTCGAAACTGTCCGAAGTTCCGAAAGAAGGCGGCACACGCTCCCTCATTGCCGGGATCGCGGAGGCAACCAGCAGATTCGGCTTCCAGATCTCCGGTTTCTGCGCATATCTGACGACAAATGTCATTGCCAGCGCCGGAGTCAGTTCTTCCGCCTCGTTTGAGATGATCGTCTGCGCCATCATCAATGACCTGTTCAACGACGGGAAGATGACGCCATCCGATTATGCGAAGATCGGTCAATATGCAGAAAATGTGTACTGGAACAAGGCTTCCGGCCTGATGGACCAGATGGCTTGCGGTTTTGGCGGTCCCATCCTTCTGGATTTCGCCGGCGAGATCCAGGTCGAGCAGATCCCCTTTGGGTTTGCGGATTATGGGTATTCCATGGTCATTACCAATACCGGAAAGGGGCATGCAGACCTCTCCGACGAATATTCCGCTGTCCCGCAGGAAATGTTTGCCGTGGCAAAAGCGCTGGGCAAAGAGCGGCTCTGCGAAGCCAGCCTGGAGGAACTCCTGGAACAGTTTGCCGCCATCCGGGAGACGATCCAAAATGACCGTGCCATGCTGCGCGCCATCCATTTCCTGAGTGAAACAAAACGTGTCGCAGACATTGCCAGAGCGATCGAAGCAAAGGATTTCCCAAAAATCCTCGCAATTATCGAAGAATCCGGGCATTCGTCCTATGAAGTACTACAGAATGCGTACTGCATTGCAGACTGGAAAGAACAGCCCATAAGCGTGGCGCTCGCCCTGACAAACGCTTATCTGAAAAAAATCGGTGCAGGCGTCTGCAGGCTGCACGGCGGTGGTTTCGCAGGCGTTATCCAGACCATCCTGCCGCAGGAAGAAACCGATTCCTATGTCCAATATATGGAACAGTATTTCGGCAAAGGGAACGTCTATCCGATGAACCTGAGACAGACCGGCGCGGTCCGCATCGCGTGACGAAAAAAAGAGGTGTCCCTGTTTATGGGGCACCTCTTCTGCATGAACCGCGGTCTGCCAGCCACCTGGCACGAAACCGGGCCCGGGCTGGGATTAGAATTCAGAAATCACTTCGCATTCACTAAACCCGCATACATGGAGCGCTGGTCTGATGGAACTTTCAATGCATCCATCGCCTGTTCGATTGTCCACTTTGTGGTTTCCATTAAGTTGTTGATCGCCTGCACCAGCGCATTCTGCTCGCCGATGCCGATCCCCTCATTCCGTCCTTCTGTCCTCCCCTTATCCAGGATCTCGTCCGTCCGTGTATAAAAGATATAT
>CADBTO010000375.1 GCA_902797565.1 uncultured Lachnospiraceae bacterium | reverse complement strand
GCTGGTTTTTTGTGTCGCCCTCGGCGGTCCTGCCGATGTGCACCTTCTTTCCCTCTGCATTCGCATAGACCAGGAAGTCGCTCCCCCCCACATTATGGTATACCACTGCCGGCTTCCCGCTAATCTCGCCAAGTTCCGGCGTACCGAAGCTGACCTGGACATTTTCAAGCAGCGTCAGCAGATCCTGATCGGAAAGTCCGCGTGTATTCTTCACGCTTGCATAGCCTGTGCCTGTATTCTTAATATCAAACAGTCCCATTTCTTTCTCCTTCTTATAAACCAGTATTACCTGTACTGTTATAATAGGATAACTGCGTATCAGATGCAATATGACAATCTGATAATTTTTTTGCAAATTGCTCTGTTTTTTTATCCGGATTCACTGGTAATATTTCGCCGCGCGCTCAAATTCCCGCTGCAGCGGCACACTGTAATTTTCCCGGATCACCTTGCTGGTATTCCGCCGGATAAAATCTGTCAGCTTGTCCATATACTCCTGGCTGGAAATCCCCCCGTCCTGGACCTGCCCAAGCCCTTTCTCCCAGCTGGCAGTCAGTTCCGGGTTCAACAGGGAACGGATCGACACATACACCACATCGAAGACCATTTCCCCGCGCAGGGTGGGTGTCAGCACCTGGGTCTTTTTGCTGAGTCCCAGATATTTGTTTTTCACCAGCTTTTCCAGAATCCCCGCCCTGGTCGCCGAAGTACCGATGCCGCACCCTTTAATCTGTTCGCGCAGTTCCTCGTCTTCAATTAAAGACCCAGCATTTTCCATCGCAAGGATCATCGATCCGGATGTATAACGCTTCGGCGGCGTGGTCTCCCCTTCTTTAATCGAAAAATCCGAAAAATTTAATTTTCCATTTTTTCGTAATTTCCCAGCCTCTTCCGGCAGCGTCTGCTTCTCCTCTTTCTTTTTCAGGAAGCTGTATTCCATCACTTTAAGATATCCCGGCTCCTTCAGGTATTTTCCGCTTGCCGTAAACTGCTCTGTGTATCCACGGCCTGGCCCCTGCTCCGCAGCAGCTCCTTCCTGCCTCCAGGCCTCCTGCGGCAGTTCCACCTTCGCCACCAATGAAAGCTTCTGGTACACTGCCGGCGGATAGAAGATTGCCAGGAAACGCCGGGTAATCGTTTCATATACATTTGCAGATACACGGTCCAAAGACGGAAGCGCACCGGTTCCGGAACCGGTCGGAATAATCGCGTAATGGTCTGTGATCTTCGAATCATCCGTATATCTGGATTTTTCGATTCCCTGGTGCCATTTTCCGGCAAGGATCTCTTCCGCAAAACTCGCTGCCTCAAAGCCGGGCATATGGACTTTCTTCAGGCCGGAAAGATTTTTCACGATCTCCTTTGCCACCGGCGTAGACAGGACTCTGGCATCTGTCCTGGGATAGGTGACCAGTTTTTTTTCATACAACGACTGCACAATCCCCAGTGTCTGCTCCGGAGAAATCTTGAAAAATCTGGAGCAGTCATTTTGCAGTTCCGCCAAATTATAAAGCAGTGGCGGCCGCTTCGTTTCTTTTTGTCTGGAGACCTTCTCCACGCACGCCGTCACACAGTTCCCATTTCCGGGATCTGCCCTGCTGCGCAGTGCGTCCTGCAGCTGCTGCGCATCCTCACGCCGCAGGAAACCATTGTCCTTGTACAGCTTGGGGAAGCCCAGATATTTCGATGCCTCGCAGACCTTCCACTCCAGGGAAAACGAGGCGCCGCCTGCCTCTGCATGTGCCAAAACTTTATAGAATGGTGTTTTAACAAATTCCCGAATCTGTTTCTCCCGCCGAACTACCATACCAAGTACGCAGGTCATAACCCGCCCGACAGAAATCACACAATATTTCTCATTCAGAAAATCTGCCAGGATCCGGCTGTACTTGATAGAAAGCAGCCTGGAGAAATTGATCCCCATCAGATAATCCTCTTTTGCCCGAAGATATGCGCTGTCACTGAGTTTATCATAATCAGACAGAATTTTCGCTTCCCGGATCCCCCGTTTGATTTCCTCTTCCGTCTGGGAATCTATCCAGACGCGCCGTTCCTCTTTGCCAGATACGCCAGCCTCCTGCCTGACCAGCCGGTAGATATACTCCCCTTCCCGTCCGGAGTCCGTGCATACATAGATTTTCTCCACATCCGCCCGGTTCAGCAGGCGCTTCACAACTTCAAACTGCTTCCGGACACTGGAAATCACCTCATACTTGTACTGCTCGGGCAGAAACGGCAAGG
>CADBTO010000374.1 GCA_902797565.1 uncultured Lachnospiraceae bacterium | reverse complement strand
TTTGTGGATTTCCTTGCAGCAGAGGTACATGCCCATGCTTGCCCGGATGGTTGTGATGTCATAGGTGCCGAGTGCGGCAATGACTTCTTCCAGGCTGGAAAGCACGGTGTCCCGGTTTATTACGACCTCGGTGTGGTCTGTTCCCAGATAATCCGCAACTTCTTTTGCGTATTTGAGATCGATCGCGTCTTCGGACATCCCGATCGCAAACGTCCGGATCGGCTTTCCCAGAAGCTTTGTCGCAATTGCGCAGACCAGGGAACTGTCCAGTCCGCCGGAAAGCAGGAATCCCAGAGGCGCATCGGCATCCAGCCGTTTTTCCACGCCTGCAACCAGCTTGTCGTGGATGTTCTTGCAGACGGTTTCCAGATCGTCCGAAAGATAGGGCTTTCGCTCTGCAAGGTTCTTATAGCAGTAGAACTGTCCGTCTTCGTAATAATGTCCCGGCGGGAACGGAATGACCTTCTCAACCAGCCCTATCAGGTTCTTTGCTTCTGAAGCGAAGTAGATGTAACCGCCTGCGTCATAACCATAGAACAGTGGACGAATCCCGATCGGATCCCTTGCTGCAATCAGGGATTTCTTTGCACGGTCGTAAAGAACCATGGCAAATTCGGCATCCAGCCGCTCGAACATACCAGTGCCGTAAGTCTCATAGAGGGGCAGGATGATCTCACAGTCAGAGTCACTCTGGAAGGTGTATCCTTCTTTTTCCAGCAATTCTTTTTCTTTTCGGAAGCCATACATCTCGCCATTGCAGACCACGGCGTTTCCGTGAAGCGTGAAGGGCTGCATCCCTTCATCAGTCAGCCCCATAATCGAGAGCCTTTGGAAACAGAGGATTGCATCTCCGGTCTCCTGTACCCGCTCCATATCCGGTCCGCGGCTTTTTGTACGACGGAGATGCTCCAGCAGCACCGCTTCGTCTATGCGGTCTTTGTATAGCGCCATGATTGAACACATTTTTATCAGTCCTTTCATATCATGATGGTCGTGATTGCCGGGCTGCATCGGCGTTAGCCGAATATTTCCATATGCAGCCCGGATGAATCGAGTATGGATGGATGCTAATCCAGCCATACTCGCCCGCGCGGGTTGCGCCCGGCTATGCCGGGAACTTTCGTTACGCAACCCGTCGCATAAAAAAAGGCACTGCGAGCGGTAAACCACTCACAGCGCCTTTGCTGTTTCCATATTATTTTTCCAATTTGAAATCGGTGCTAATATACTAATCTATTTTTTTGAGATTGTCAAGGGGGTTTTTGGATTTTTTTGAAATTTTTTTCTTGGATTGCATGGGGGAAAGTGTTATAATATGAAAACAGAATGTATTGCGTTTGTCAGTGCGCGGACGGGGAAGCATCCGGGCGATGATCGCATAATTTATGTGTATGAGTGAACGAATGCGATAATGCAGATAGTGGGCATAGAATCGAATGATTCGATTGTTGGGAGAAAGAAGGTTGATTATGTTTCAGGTATACTGTTACAGTAAATGCACGACCTGCAAGAAGGCGCTTCGGTGGCTGGATGAAAAAGGCATCGACTATGCGGCGATTGATATTAAGGAAGACCATCCTGATGAGGAAAGCATCAGGAGATATTATTCCATGGGCAGCCTGCCGCTGAAACGGTTCTTCAACACCAGCGGCAAATTGTACCGGGAGATGGAACTTTCAAAAAGGCTGCCGGAAATGGGCGAAGACGAGCAGTTTGCCCTGCTTGCCACGGACGGTATGCTGGTCAAGCGGCCGCTTCTGGTTGGCGACGGGTTCGTGCTGGCCGGGTTTAAGGAAAACGAGTGGGAGGAAAAACTTCTGAAGGAAAGGGAAGGATGAGGCTTTACCATGGATCAGACCATGTGATTGAGAAGCCGCTGTATGGATGGGGCAGGGCGGATCACGATTATGGAAGCGGGTTTTATATGACGCAAATCCCGGAACGGGCCGAGGAGTGGGCGCTTCTGAACGGCTCAGAAACATCGGTGGTGGTGAATTGTTATGAGCTGGATTTGTCAGGGTTTTCGGTGTGCAGCCTGGATACATATGG
>CADBTO010000373.1 GCA_902797565.1 uncultured Lachnospiraceae bacterium | reverse complement strand
TCGTTCGTCATCGGGACAAGGACCGGCCCCGACTGTTTCTCATACTCGCAGCTTCCTTTTTCCATCATATCAGCAAATCCTCCCATCGCCTTCATAGCGGCTCCCCCCCCATCGAAAAAAGGTGCAGCCAAACGCTACGCCTTTTGCGTTTCTCCTGCCAGATCCCGCACCACTTCCCCGGCAAGCACCAGGCCTGCCGCAGCCGGGACGAACGCAATGCTTCCGGGAAGCCTCCCGCCTGTCTGGATCGGCGGCTCTTCGGAGTACACCACCTTGAGGTGCTCCACGCCCCGGCGTCCCAGTTCCCGGCGCAGGACGCGGGCCAGTGGGCAGACCCGTGTCTTCGAAAGATCCGCCACGCGGAAACGGGACGGATCCAGCTTGTTCCCTGCACCACATGCACAGATAATTGGTACACCTGCCCCGCGTGCGCGAAGAACCAGCTCGATCTTTGCCGCAACGGTATCCACGGCATCGACCACATAATCATATTCCGAAAAATCAAATTCCGCTGCCGTTTCGGGCAGGAAGAAGCATGGGTGGATCCGGATCCGGACATCTGGGTTCACCGAAAGCATCCGCTCCCGGCATACTTCAACCTTCAGCCGGCCAATCGTCTCCCTCGTTGCAATAATCTGCCGGTTCAGGTTTGTCACATCCACCCGGTCTTTGTCAATCAGGTCAAAAGACCCGACCCCACTGCGCACCAGCGTCTCACAGACATATCCCCCCACGCCGCCGACGCCAAAAATGGCCACATGGCTGTTCTTCAGCTTCTCCATCGCCGGCCTGCCCAGCAGCATTTCTGTCCGGGCAAAGGGATACGCTTCGCCCCCGCCATCCACTGAGCCCTCTGCCATTACATCCGCTTCCCTCATCATACCTGCCTTCTCCATCCCTCATTCAAATCGTCAGCAAATCGCCGTGCAAACCGCCGCTCAAATTGCCATTCAAACCGTCACTCAAACCAGATCCGCCGCCTCTCCTACACCGCCGATCGGCACAAGCTCGATCCCATCCGGCACCCTCAGCCCCTTCATGCAGCTTTTCGGCAGGATCACTTTCGAAAATCCCAGTTTCTTCGCCTCGCGGATCCGCTGCTCCGGAAACGTCACGGAACGGATCTCACCGGACAGCCCCACTTCACCAAAACACAGCAGCCCGTCTTCCACGGCCCGATCCCGGAAACTGGAAATAATCGCAAGGATTACAGCCAGGTCGATTGCAGGCTCTGCAACCTTCAGCCCGCCTGCAATATTGACATACGCATCATATTCATACAAATGCAATCCCAGACGTTTTTCCAGTACTGCCATCAGAAGATTGATCCGGTTGTGGTCCACACCATTTGCCGTCCGCCGTGCCATTCCAAAATTCGTCCGGGATACGAGTGCCTGCACTTCCATCAGGACCGGGCGGCTGCCTTCCATCGAACATGCCACCACAGAGCCGCTCGCGCCGACCGGACGGCCTGCCAGCATATATTCCGAAGGGTTCGAAACCTCAGAAAGCCCCGTATCCTTCATCTCAAAGACACCGATCTCATTCGTGGAGCCAAAGCGGTTCTTCACGCCCCGCAGCAGGCGGTATGACGCGTACCGGTCGCCCTCGAAATAAAGCACGGTATCCACGATATGCTCCAGCATCCGGGGGCCTGCCACCACGCCTTCCTTTGTGACATGGCCCACAATGAAGATGCTGATGTTCTTCTGCTTTGCCAAAAGCAGCAGACGGTTCGTCGCTTCCCGGACCTGGGACGGGGAGCCGGGTGCAGACGCCACGTCCTCGTCAAACATCGTCTGGATGGAATCAATGATCACGACCTTCGGCAGTTCCCTTTGGATCACCGCCTCGATCAGGGACAGGTTCGTTTCCGAAAGCAGCTTCAGGGAATCCGAAAACTCCCCCATGCGCTGGGCACGCAGCCGGATCTGCTGCAAAGACTCCTCACCGGAAATATACAGCAGCGGAATCCCATCCCCCGCAAGGACCCGGCACATCTGCAGGAGCAGCGTGGACTTCCCGATCCCCGGATCCCCGCCCACCAATACAAGGGAACCGGGTACGATGCCTCCGCCCAGTACCCGGTTCAACTCCCTGCTATGTGTCGAAATCCGCTTTTCATCCAATACTTCAATCTCCCGGATCGTCCGGGGTTTCTGTTCCCCGGAGATCCTGCCGATTGCCGAAACGGAATTTCCTTTTCCCTTTTTCCCAACCAGGCCCTCTGCCTCGTCAAAGGTGTTCCACTGCCTGCAGCCGGGGCACTGCCCCATCCATTTTGCTGATTCATAGCCACACTCCCGGCAGAAAAAGAGCGCCGCTGATTTCGACTTTGCCATACTGCCTGCTTATTCCTTGTCTGCCTTGACACAGGAAACGGCGACTTCCTTCCCTGCTTCCAGTTCCACGGAGAACGTCAGTTTCCCGCCCGGATTGGTCGTGATGACGCCAAGTTCCTCCCCGGACAGCGTCACACGGTACGGGGTTTCCGGATCCAACGCGAGCGTAATCTCCGCATCATCCGGCCCCTCAACCGAAAAGACCACCGCATCCTCTGTCTTTTTGAACGACTGCACCGCCGTCCCCGGCTCCGATTCAAAGACCAAGATCTCGTTGCGCTTGAGCTTGGTCACTTCCTTGAACGTCTTTGCCTTATAAATCGCGCCTTCATAGGAAAAGTCCTCAATCTTGGACTTTTTCGGCAGCGTATAATCCCCGAAGCTGATGCTGCCATCCGCTTCCTTCCTGATGATTTCCTTCACAATCGCCATCATTTACTCCCTTCTACTTGTTTTCGTTGCTTTCGTTTTTCTCGCCTTTCTTTTTCACGGCAGATGCCTTGAAAACCAGCTTGTCATCCTTCACAGAAACCACAACCTTCTCGCCCGCCTTGATCTTGCCTTCCAAAATTTCTTCGGACAGCACATCTTCCAGGTCTGTCTGGATCTTCCGCCGCAGCGGCCTTGCTCCGAATTTTGGATCATAGGCTTTTTTCACAATGTATTCGAGCACTTCCGGACGCAGCCGCAGCACAAGATCCATCTGTTCCTTGCAGCGGTCAGACAGTTCCTTTGCCATGATCTTCACAATCGACTGCATATCGGTTTCGTTCAGAGCGCGGAACACGATCATCTCATCAATCCGGTTCAGAAACTCCGGCTTGAAGAGCCGTTTGAGTTCCTCCATGACCCGCCCCTTCATCGTTTCATAATCCTTCTGCTCGCTCTCCTCCGGAGAGAAACCAAGTTTCTTCGGTTCCATAATCTCCTGGGCACCGGCATTGGATGTCATAATGATAATCGTATTCTTGAAATCAACCTTCCGTCCCTGCGCATCGGTAATATGCCCGTCGTCAAGCACCTGGAGCAGCACATTGAACACATCCGGATGCGCCTTCTCCACCTCGTCAAACAGCAGCACGGAATACGGATTCCGACGGACCTTCTCAGAAAGCTGCCCGCCTTCTTCAAAGCCCACATAGCCGGGCGGCGAACCGATCATCTTGGAAACGCTGTGCTTTTCCATATATTCGGTCATATCGACCCGGATCATGTTGTCTTCACTGCCAAAAACAGCCTCTGCCAGCGCTTTGGACACTTCCGTCTTTCCGACACCCGTCGGTCCCAAAAACAGGAAGGAACCAATCGGCCGGTTCTTTGCCTTGAGTCCCACACGCCCGCGCTTCACGGCACGGGAGACTGCGGAAACTGCCTCATCCTGGCCAACGATGCGTTTGTGCAGCGTCTTCTCCAGTCCCATCAGCTTCTCCGCCTCAGTCTGGGAAAGCCGCGTCACGGGGATCTTTGTCCAGTCCGATACCACTTCCGCCACATCGTCAAACGTCAGCACCTGCTTATTTTTCTGCGCCCGTTTTTCATATCGTTTCTGTAATTTATCAATCTCACTGCGCCATTTATCGCGCTCTTTCTTCGCGTCATACGCATCATCCAGCCGGTCTTCCGAAAGCGCGTCTTCAAACGCCTCTTCCGCCTGGTGCATCAGCTCCGAAAGCTCCACCATCTTCTTCGGGGAAGGGACGGCGGCAAGCCGCAGTTTCGCCGCAGATTCATCCATCAGGTCTATCGCCTTGTCCGGCAGGAAGCGGTCAGAAACATAACGTTCCGACAGGCTCGCACAGGCCTCAATCGCCTCATCCGTAATCTCCAGATGATGATGTTCTTCATAGACCGCCCGGATCCCGCGCAGGATCTCCTCCGTCTCCTCCACGCTCGGCTCTTCGACTGTCACCGGTGCGAACCTGCGTTCGAGTGCCGCATCCTTCTCGATATATTTGCGGTATTCATTCAGGGTTGTGGCGCCAATGACCTGGATTTCGCCCCGCGACATCGCGGGCTTCAGGAT
>CADBTO010000372.1 GCA_902797565.1 uncultured Lachnospiraceae bacterium | reverse complement strand
GTTATATGCCGTTATACGGCGCTCTGAGGGCCGTATAGAGGGCTGGAAAGGGGATTTGGAGAAAAAAGTCCAAATGAACCAGGACGGCCGTGGCGGGGCGGATTCGGCGATTTTTTTCCGTTTCGGCAGGCATAGAACGATCACTGCAAAAAAAAGCGAGGAACCAATGGCGAGGCGGTAAGAAGGGGGGCTTTTCATCTTCCCTGTTTCTTTTTTGTGTCCAAATCCATGGTTTTCCCAAAATGCTTTTTTGAACAACAATTTGTTTTTCGTTCCGGTGCTGTTTGAAGCAGCGGCTGGTTTGATCTGGATACGGCGCGTCAGTTTCAATTCGTGGAACGCGGGCCTGTTTTGGATGAGGCTGGCCGAAAGGATGCGGCGGCGGAGCGGGGAAAGGAATAAGGGAAAGAAGCTATGAAATTGAAATCTTTTCTGGCGATGATGCTCAGTGCCGCAATGGTGGCAGGGAGCGTGCCGGGAATTGCTGAACTGGGCGTGCTTCCGCGGATTGCAGATGAAGTAGAGGCACAGGCAGAAACGAAGACAGAGAATAAGAAAGGGAAAGAAAGCTACCTGAAGAATCTTGCGCTGAGTGAAGACGGGGTTCTGACGTTTACCTGGGACAATGACCGGATGGCAGCTGATTCGAAACGTCAGAATAAAGCTACCAACCATATGTTGTACAAGATGGCGGTAACAAAGCTGGCAGACGATGGGGAGACGGAGAACCTGATCTACCTCAGCAATAGCAGTTACGCATATAACGACGGTGCGGTGGATCATAATGCAGTCACGCCTCTGCTGGAGGGCTATGTTGTTAGAGATGATGACGTAGAAGATGGATTAGATGGATTGCTCCGAACTTTACGTTTGGATGGCGCAGGTGATCAGCCTTTGCAGCCTTTGCGTGAGAAAAACGGTGCATTGATCCACGATTCCTATGCGGGACAGGAAGGTAAATATCGTATCTACATCGATGAAATCGAGGCAGAGTCTAATACAACTGATGATTATGGTTGGGCCGCGGACAGATGGAAGGCAAACGCAACCAAGAACGGCGGAAGCATCATGAACGAAGACAATCTCGTGAAAGAGTTCACGATTTATGGGGTTTATGATGTAGAGACAAGCACGGAGGTTCCGGCAGATTATGTGCTTGACTTTGGAACGAACGCTTCGATTTATGAGATTGATGCAGGTTTGGGTGTTAAGGCAGATGCGCATGCGGAGGAACCCGGAAAAGGAAAAGAATTCCTGGGCTGGCAGGGGGTTGGCAAAGAGAACGGCTTCGAGGTTACGGATGCAAAGAAAGATGTAAACATCAAGACTTTTGCCGGGCATGATCCGGAGAGCAAGAATGACACAAAGCTGCTGGTGGAGCCGTATTATGATACCGGGAAAACATATATGGACCGGCTGGCATTCCGTGGGCGTGCGGAAGGGAAGAACCGCGTTGGGCTGGCTTATGAAGAGATGCATGATGCGGTAAAGGCTGGAACCGGGAATGTCACGAAATATGAGGATAACAGCTTTATTGCGTCCGTGGGGAATCCGTACAAAGGTGATGATTATACGGACAAGGTGTATGCGAACAGCGGTGCGGATTTGGCTGTGGTGAACTATTTTGGAGCCGAGGGTACGGATGTTGATGCTGTAACATCTTCCGGCGGGATTACGGTAGCGCCGTACAAAGGGGCGGCTCTTGCTGCTTTGCAGGCAGGGGGAGTTGTTCTGAACGATGCGGGTGTGCTGCAGGAAGCCGGTGCTGACGCTGACGAGATTGCGGCGAAGACGGCGGCAAAAACACCGAAGCGGAATAAAGAGGGAAACTTAGCGACGAGGTATCTGGCACTGGGAAACAATGGGACAGGTAACGTAAAAATGCCGATTTTCCGTATTTCCTACAGCCTGGGCTGGACAAAGTTGAATGCAGGTGTGCTTGCGCCTGTGGGGGTCACGGACAAAGTTGCGCAAGAGAATGCCAACCTGAATATCGCGGCTAATGGTGAGCCATATTCCTTCGACCTCTTCGGCGATTCAGACACCTCAGCGATGTTCTATACACCCGAAGTAACGACTGGAAACGATGATCCGAACCCGGCGATCTCGATTGATCCGCTCAGCCAATATGCGAACGTAGATGATCCGGCCAGCGAACATAAGTTCCAGTTTGCAGGATGGAGCGTGGGTTCTGGTGCAGCTGACGCGCCGGATGGCGATCTTGGCATTGTGGTTGCTCCCGGAGAAGGGGTTTCTGTACAGGAACTTCAGAATGCGGCAGGTAAGGATGGCGAAAATAATCCTTTGACGAAGGTTAAGATGACTGCGCTTTGGACACGTTATACCTATGACGCGTCAACCAAGACCTATCATGTCTGGCCGGCGGCGATTTCTGCGGCACAGGCGGGGTACGCCGATGGAGATGACAATGATGGAGACACAATTCCACATACGGAGAACAATAAGGATATTATCGGAACCCAGGTT
>CADBTO010000371.1 GCA_902797565.1 uncultured Lachnospiraceae bacterium | reverse complement strand
TCCGTCCTCGGTACTGATGAACATCATTCCTGCCAAGGTTGCCGGAGTCCCGGAAATCTATATGACAACGCCTCCAGGACCAGACGGAAAAATCCCTGCCACGACACTCGTTGCTGCGAAAGAAGCCGGCGCGGATGTCATTTTCAAATGCGGCGGGGCACAGGCCATCGCAGCGCTTGCTTACGGCACCGAATCGATCCCGAAAGTGGACAAAATCGTTGGCCCCGGAAATATCTATGTCGCTCTGGCCAAAAAAGAGGTCTTTGGCACCGTGTCCATTGACTCCATTGCAGGACCGAGCGAGATCCTGGTTCTGGCAGATGAGACGGCAAATCCACGCTTTGTGGCGGCGGATCTTCTGTCCCAGGCAGAGCACGATGAACTTGCCTCTGCCATCCTCGTCACGACGGATGAGACGCTGGCAAACCAGGTCGCCAGTGAGATTGAAGGCTTCCTGCCGCAGCTTTCCCGAAGGGCAATCCTGGAGAAATCCCTGGAAAACTATGGCCGGATTTTCGTGACAGACAGCAAGGAAGAAGCCATTTCCACGGTCAATGCGATTGCCTCTGAGCATCTGGAGATCGTGACGAAAAATCCGTTTGAAGATATGACCCGGATCCGCCACGCAGGAGCGATTTTCCTGGGCAGCTATTCCAGCGAGCCGCTGGGAGATTACTATGCAGGCCCGAACCACATCCTGCCAACCAACGGAACAGCAAGGTTTTTCTCCGCGCTTTCCGTGGACAACTTCATCAAAAAAACCAGCATCATTTCCTATTCGCGGGAAGCGCTAGAAGAAGTCCACGAAACCATCGAGACCTTTGCCAAAGCGGAACAGCTCACGGCCCATGCAAATTCGATTCACGTAAGATTCGAGTAAGACAAGAGGATGGATATGATACAACAGCATACCCCCCGTATCGCGAAAGTGGAACGGAAAACAAAAGAAACGGATATCTCCCTGGAACTGAATCTGGATGGGACGGGGCACGCCAATCTTGATACGGGCATCGGCTTTTTCGACCATATGCTCGATGGTTTTGCGCGGCATGGCGGCTTTGACCTGTCCCTGACATGCACCGGAGACCTCCATGTCGATTGCCACCATACGATCGAAGATTGTGGTATTGTATTAGGACAGGCGATCAGCCAGGCACTCGGAGACAAAGCAGGCATCCGGCGTTATGGCTCTTCCCTGCTTCCCATGGATGAGACACTGGTGCTCTGTGCCATAGACCTGTCCGGCAGGCCCTACCTGGTGTTTGACGCCGCGTTCACGAGCGAGCGGGTGGGGGGCTATGACACGGAGATGGTACGGGAATTTTTCTACGCCGTTTCTTATTCGGCACGGATGAACCTGCACCTGAAACTGGAACATGGCAGCAATGCGCACCACATCATCGAGGCGATGCACAAGGCATTCGCACGGAGCCTTGCAGAAGCAGTCTCGTTTGATCCAAGGGTGCAGGGCGTATTATCAACGAAAGGAGCCCTATAAGATGGAGCAGAAGATTATCGTTGGAACAATCTACCTCAAAGACGGAAAAGCACTGATGCAGCGGGATGCCACAGAAAAACTGGACGTGCTGGAACTGGCAAAGCTCTACAATGACAGCGGCATTGACAAAATCATCTGTTATGACCTGTCTGATGATGACGAGGAGCACGAAACCAACATCCTTGCCATCCGGGAAATTAACCGTCTGGTGGATGTAAAGACCTGTGCCGGCGGAAATATCAAGCGGCTGGAAGATGTAAAAAAATACCTGTACGCCGGATGCGTGGAAGTCATCTTAAACGGTGCGAAGACCAACACGCCGTCTTTGGTTATGGAAGCAGCGCAGCGGTTTGGCGCAGAAAAAATCCTGGTATCGATTGACACGGTGGATTTCCTGTTCAAGACCAAAAGCTATCTGTCCAGGTGTGTCCACGAATTGATCCTGATGCGCCCGGAACTGATGGACGGACTGGAAAATATGACGGATGTCCCCTATATTATGATCCAGGATACCTATGACCTGGAGAAGATTACGGAGCGCTTGAAATCCGAACGGATCCGGGGCATCTATGGTTCCTTCATCAATGAAAAGGCCGCCGATATTATGAAGCTGAAAGCGCTGCTTTCAGAACGCGGCATCAAGATGGATAATTTTGAACCGAAGCTTTCCTGGTCGGACCTGAAAATCGGACCGGATGGGCTGGTGCCCTGCATCGTACAGGATTACCTGACCGGAGACGTGCTCATGCTCGCCTATATGGATGAGGAAGCGTTCAACACAACGATCCGCATCGGGAAGATGACCTATTATTCCCGAAGCCGGAAGGAGCAGTGGATCAAGGGGATGACAAGCGGGCATATCCAGTACGTCAAATCCTTGACAGCTGATTGTGATTTTGACACAATCCTTGCAAAAGTATCGCAGGTTGGCGGCATTGCCTGCCATACCGGGGCGCGTTCCTGTTTCTTCAACGAGATCGTCAAAAAAGAATATATTGAGCGGAATCCCCAGAAAGTACTCGAAGACGTGTCCGCGATTATTGCAGACCGTAAGGAGCACCCGAAAGAGGGGAGTTATACCAATTACCTGTTTGACAAGGGGCTGGACAAGATCCTGAAAAAAGTGGGCGAAGAAGCAACAGAGATCGTCATCGCCGCAAAGAACCCGGATTCCCAGGAGCTGATTTATGAAGCATCGGACTTCCTGTACCACCTGATGGTGCTGATGGAAGAGAAGGGGGTCAGCTGGGAGGATATTACCAGAGAACTGGCACAGCGTTAAGAAGGAGTTTTTCCATGAACAAAACCCTGACGAGAAAAACGTTGGCATTAAAAGACGATATCCTGATGCGGGTGGAGAAATCCGCCCGCTATATTGGTTCCGAAACAAACATGACCGTCAAGGATCCGGCATCTGTGGACATCCGTTTTGCCTTCTGCTTCCCGGACGTGTACGAAATCGGCATGTCCCATCTGGGAATCCAGATCCTCTACGAGATGTTCAACCGGCGGGAAGACGTCTACTGTGAACGTGTGTTCTCCCCCTGGACGGACCTGATGCAGATCATGAAAGAAACAGGCATCCCCCTGTTTTCCCTGGAAACCCAGAGCGACATCCGGGACTTTGATTTCCTGGGCATCACCCTGCAATATGAAATGTGCTATACAAACATCCTGCAGGTTCTGGATCTCTCCGGCATCCCATTTTTTGCTGCCCAGCGCACAGAGGACGACCCGCTGGTCATCGGCGGCGGTCCCTGCACCTACAACCCGGAACCGATTGCGGACTTTTTCGACCTGTTCTATATCGGGGAAGGCGAAACGCAGTTCGACGCGCTGTTTGACCTCTATCTGGAAATGAAACGGGGCGGCTCCTATACCAGAGCAGACTTCCTTCTTGCCGCCGCAGGGATTCCAGGCATCTATGTTCCATCTCTCTATGACGTATGTTATGCAGAAGATGGCACGATTTCTTCTTTTGCCCCGAAACGGGCAGGCATCCCGGAACGGATCCAGCGGCAGGTGGATCTGGATCTCGACCATGCCCCCTATCCGGAAAAGCCCATCGTTCCCTTTATCCGCGTCACCCAGGACCGCGCCGTGCTGGAAATTATGCGCGGCTGCATCCGCGGCTGCCGCTTCTGCCAGGCGGGTATGGTCTACCGGCCGAACCGTGAGAAATCCCTTTCTGTACTGAAGCAATATGCCATTCATATGCTGGACTCCTCCGGACAGGACGAAATTTCGCTTTCCTCACTGAGTTCCAGCGATTACAGCCAGCTGCCAGAGCTCGTGGACTTCCTGATCGAAGAGTGCAAGCGGCGCAAGGTCAATATTTCCCTGCCCTCGCTGCGTATCGACGCCTTTTCCCTGGACGTTATGGAAAAGGTGCAGGATATCAAGAAATCCTCCCTGACCTTTGCGCCGGAGGCTGGTTCCCAGCGAATGCGGAATGTCATCAACAAAGGGCTGACAAAAGAAGATATCCTCGGCGGGGCCGCAGACGCGTTCCGTGGGGGCTGGCAGAAGGTCAAGCTGTATTTCATGCTGGGGCTGCCCTTCGAGACAGAGGAAGACCGCCTGGCAATCCCGGATCTTGCAGATGAAGTGGCAATGTGTTATTATGATACCGTACCAAAGCAAGAACGGCAGGGCAGATGCAATGTCAATATCTCGACTTCGTTTTTCGTGCCGAAGCCCTTCACGCCATTCCAGTGGGCACCGATGCATACACCGGAGGAATACAAGTCCATGGCAGCACTCGTCAAGGAACGGATGCATGCAGAGCTGAACCACAAGAGCCTGTCCTACCAGTGGCACCACCCGGACGTAACCGTCCTCGAAGGCATCCTTGCCCGCGGCGACCGGCGGCTCTCGAAAGCAATCCTTGCCGCATACCAGAGCGGCTGCGTCTTCGACGCCTGGAACGAATATTTCGATTATGGAAAATGGCTCGCCGCCTTTGCGGAAACCGGCATTAACCCGGACTTCTACACTCTGCGCGAGCGAAGCACGGACGAAATTCTGCCATGGGACTTCATTGATGCCGGTGTTTCCAAGGCATTCCTGACCCGCGAGTGGGAGAGGGCGCGGGCAGGCCTTGTCACGCCGAACTGCCGTGCAGGCTGCTCCGGATGCGGATGCAGAAAGTTTGGCGTCGGGGTATGCATGGAATAACGGGCTTTGCCCTATGCGTGGCATCACGCGTAGGGCAAGGCCCGCTTCCAGACACGTCTTATACCAAATGCCTTATACCAGGCGCATCATATCGATCGACTTCGCATACAGCATATCCTGCCCGGATGAAACACGGGACATAAGATCTGCAGCTATGCGGTTCTGCACATCCGCATAAAGCCAGCCCTTCCTGCCCGTGCGTTCCAGGAGCATATGATATGCCTCAGAAATCATACCCTGAAGGATGAACGGTGCCTGCGCGCCGCCAACGGAAAACAGGTACGAAAGCAGATAGCCATCTGCATGGAATGGCCTTGCCAGCACGCATCCTTCCGGGCGTCCTTCCAGATCCAGGCTCAGCATGGAAATCTCCAGATCAAAGTCATCCATTCTATCCAGACGCAGATAGACATTCCCTTCCGGGTTTTCATCTGCAGCTGCACGTTCTTCAATCAGCTGCGCCAGCGCAAGCCATTTTCCGGAACTTGCCATCTTAAGCGGAATCACCTGATGGCTCCCACCCCGAACCGGCCGACGCAGGATCTCATCTGAAATATGCTCCAGCCGGCAGCGCCGGATCTCGCCGGATGCCTCTTCCTCAAAACCTGCCGATTCAAAAAAGCGGGAGAGCGCCTTTCCTTCTTCCGGAAAGGAGGTATACGAAGCATACAGCGTTTCCACCAGCATCGCCCGCGCATAATCCGCGGCACATGCAGCCAGCTGCTGTCCAATGCCTTTCCTGCGATGATCAGCAAACACTTCGATATACAGGATCTCCCATCCATCCCGGACACTGTCCAGTGCCAGCACGCCCGCCACCGTGTTCGTCCCGGTCTCTTCTGCGCCAAAATATACCGGCTCCCGCGCAGCCACTTCCGGCGGAACCGCCTTTGAAAAAACCGGCACCAGTTCCGATGGTACCAGGAAGATCTGGTATTGTTCCTCGTTCATCTTGTTCCTCCTCATTTTTCATTTCTGTTATTTTCTCATACTTTTCGCAGCAAGTCAACAGGAAACACGAATTAGCGGACGGCAAATACCAGGCCTGGCTTGCAATCCATCCCAAGATATGCTAGACTGGGGAATTGCTGAAGAGCATGATTAGTGTCTGAAAGCATTAGAAACCTATATCATTTAGAAAACGCATGGAGAGAAAACCCGGAATGGAAAAACAACGAATCAAACAAAAAACACGGCAGCGGATCATCGCCATTGTCTGCCTGCTGCTTGCCGCAGGTGCACTGGCAGCGGCGGTCCTCTGGGGCAAAAGCATATGGAACCCGCCTGCAGACAGGACGGCTGTCCCCTATGCAGAATTTCACAAACAGCTGGAAGACGGAAACATCGAGTCCGTCCTGATTACGCAAAGCAGGCTGGAATTTCGAAAAGCAAATGATCCACAGGCCTATGAGACAGAAAATCCCGGTGCCATCGACCTGAAAGAACGCCTGCTGCTCGCAGGCGTAACGGTGCAGGAAGCCCGGCAGTCCAGCTGGACAGCAATTTTGGACCTGGCATTTGACGCATTGTTCGTCCTGTTTTTGATTGGCCTGGCCTATAAATTCGCCGGGGACTTCTTCCGCTCGTTCCCGCTCGTGCGGCATACCGGCGTGCATTTTTCAGATATTGCCGGAATGGAGCGGCAGAAACAGGAGCTGCGCACTGCCGTGGACATCCTGAAACACGCGGACAAATACCGGAAACAGGGCATCCGGCCCACTAAAGGGATCATTCTGGAAGGCCCTCCCGGAAACGGGAAGACGCTCTTTGCCCGGGCGCTTGCGGAAGAAGCCGGCGTACACTTCATTGCGGCAAAAGGTGCGGACTTCCAGAGTATGCTGATGTCCATCGGTCCCCGGAAGATCAAACAGCTGTTCAAAAAAGCCCGGCGGCACAAACCCTGCATCATCTTCATTGACGAGTTTGATGGCATCGGGGAACGCCGAAGCTATGCAGGCACCGGACTTGACAAAGAGAACAACCGGATGATCACGGTACTGCTGAATGAGATGGACGGCTTTGCGCAGGAGGACGGGGTGCTGGTCATCGCCGCAACCAATTCCTATGCGTCTTTGGATGCAGCCCTGGTGCGCCCGGGCCGCTTCGACCTCAAATACAAGATTCCGAACCCGGACCAGGAAACACGGGAAGAACTGATCCGCCTCTATACAAAAGGCCTGAAGCTTGCGCCCAGCATCCGGATCCATGCGCTGGCACACGGCTTCGGGGGGCTCAGCTGCGCGACGATTGAAACCATCCTCAATGAATCCGCACAGGTGATGCTTTCCGAAGGGAAACAGGAACTGGATGTGGACTGCATCGCGGATGCCTGCCGCAAAATGGGGCTCCTGCAGCTGGGCAATCCCGGCGGGCGGCGGGAGCGGGGCACAGAACCCCAGCGGATGGAAGCGAGAAGGTAAAGAAGGAGGATACCCATGCTGCATATCTGGTACTATAGCGATATCGACCATATGATTGATGCCCCCGCATACTTTGACAATGTGTATGAAGATGAATGGATGGAAGATCCCTTCATCCAGGCGATGATCCGTGACGTTGACCGTTCCGAAGTCATCTCTCCGCACATCATTGAAAGCCCTGTGCTGGGTGCCATCACGCCCCGGGAATTATCCGGCGGGGTCAAGGTCCTGATCCTGATGGAAAAAGACGACTCCTTTATCTATGACCTTTCCAATTGCGGGGATAACTGTGCCAGATGGGTTCTGGAAATTGCAAAGGGCAAGGAACTGGACGTTTATCTCCAGCATATCATGCAATTTGAGGAACCCTTTGAAATCGAAATCGCAAATCATAAAAAGACAGTCTGCACCAGAAAAGACTATGTGCAGGAACTGCTTCGTGTGACAAGTGAAATGCAAGGTGTGATGTGAGGTAAATAAAATGAAAGGCAGCTATCAGTTTTCTGTCAGAAGCAAGCGTGTATCTTTTGATTTTCTCATCAAACGAAATATTACCATCATCAAAGGTGACAGCGCTACCGGGAAAACAACGCTGTTATCCATCCTGTACGAATATCTCCGTACAGGACGTCAATCCGGATACAGCGTGACTGCTGACTGCAGCTTTTATGTATACCTCCGAAACGAACCCGGCAGAGCATGGACGGATGTACTATTCCCGCTGCATGATACCGTTATTTTTATCGAGGAAAATAATCCTTTTATTTTCTCGGAAGAATTTGCAGGCTATCTGAAGGCGTCCGGAAATTATTTTGTCTTCGTAACGCGTTCTCCACTGAAAATGCTTCCTTATAGTATCCATGAAATATACGAAATTATTTCCACGGGAAAGCGTGCCGGTACAAAAGAAGTTTGTCATGAGTTTCGAGAACTGTACCACAATTTCCCGTTCACAGAAAACGGTCATACTGCGGTTGTCGTTACAGAGGATTCCAATTCCGGTTTCCAGTTTTATGCCAACGTATTAAAAGAAAAACAAGTGGCAAGCGCATCCGGGAATTCAAGTATCCCACAGGAGATCGTCACCACACCGCACAATACCATGTTTATTGTGGATGGCGCTGCATTTGGATCTTTGGTCGAAGATTGTGTCCAGGCTGCGCAAACAAGAAGCGACATCCGAATCTATATCTGGATGCCGGAATCCTTTGAATGGCTCATGCTGCATGCAAGCCAGATCTCTGACGCGAAGACACAGGACGTGCTTCGCCACCCGTGGGACTATGTTGACAGCGCAGCATTTGAAAGCTATGAACAATATTTTACACACAGACTGACCGAAATCACGAAAGATACAGACCATCCCTATTCGAAGCATACCCTGCATCCCTGGTTTCTGCGTACTGACGTCACCAGGGACATCTGTGGGCATCTTCCGGAAGAAGTACGAAATCTGCTGGAAGTACCGAAATAAAAACCAAACGCAAAAAGGAGCATATTCATGAACACCATCTACCGTGCGCGCATCCGTTTCCAGAAATCCGGCGTGCTGCGCTTTATCGGGCATCTGGACCTGATGCGCTATTTCCAGAAAGCAATCCGCAGGGCAAATCTTCCCGTGCGTTATTCTGAAGGATTCTCGCCGCACCAGGTCATCAGCTTCGCTCTGCCGCTGGGCGTCGGGCTGACCAGTTCCGGGGAATATCTGGATATCGACCTTTTGGAACAGCTTCCGGAATCAGAATTACTGGAGCGGCTCAATGCCTGTACCAGATCAGAACTGGCCGCAGACCGCGCCGTTTACATCCCGATTATTTCCGGGAAGAAATCCCGGAAAGCAATGGCAGAGGTTTCTGCCGCGTCATACCTGCTGTATTTCCGCGACGGAAATATTTCCTCAGACACGCTGCTGCAAAACAAAGCCGCGCTGTTTGATCCTGCCACGGAATGGCTGATCGAAAAAAAGACCAAGAAAAGCACCCGGCAGCTGGATCTTCTGCCCCTGGTATACTCGTTTGACCTTTCCGGCCTTTCCGGGGCAGATTCCGCTTTTTTACAGGAACAGCTGCCGGATTGGAAAGAGAACGGCTTCCGGATCCAGACCGGCGATCCTGCCATCCGCCTGCTCCTTTCCGCAGGCAGTGAGAACAACATCAAACCGGAACTGTTCATGGACAGCTTTCTGCAGCGGTGCGGGTATGAGGAAACGGATTACCGGCTTGGGATACACCGGATGGAGCTGTATTGGGGGGATCCTGGGAGCACGCAGGGGCTGCAGCCGCTTGGGCAGGTATCCGCAGACGCCGGGCAGGAGTAGCAGATGATATGCGACCCCGGGCAAACAGATCCATGCATCGTAGAAAGGCGGAACCTATGCAGACAATCGCATCCATACAAAAAGCAATCGAACCCATTGCAAAAGCACATGGACTCAAACGGGTATTCCTCTTCGGCTCATACGCCAGAGGCACCGCAACAGAAAACAGTGATATCGATCTATTGATCGAAAAAAAAGAACCCCTCACTTTGCTTGGCATGTCCAACATTCTTTGGAACGCAAAAGAAGCCTTACACCTTCCGGTAGACCTATTGTCCGCTGGTGGCCTGAGCGATGACTTCAAAAAAGAGATTGAAAAGGACAAGGTCTTGATCTATGAGGGATAAAAACATCATTGTGCTCAAAAAAGTGCTGAAATACTGCAATCACATAGAAGAATCGCGAAACCGTTTTGGCGATTCCTATCAGGCCTTTGTGTCAGATTTCTCCTATCAAAATGACTGCTCCATGTCAATTTTGCAAATTGGCGAATTATGCAAAGCTCTATCCATGGATTTTCGCGCACTACATTCAGACGTACCATGGAAAGACTGGTGCGGAATCCGAGACATTATGGCACACAAATATGAAGAAATCGATCTCGAAATCGTATGGGGCACAATTACCGACGATATACCGCTTCTTAAAGATCATATAGAAAAGATCCTCCCTTCAGGAAGCGAGCAAAACCAGCAGCCGCCGGGCAGGAGTAGCAGATGGCAAACATAAGTCCAACCCTCCGTGAAGCACTCGACGCATATATCGAGGAAAATTTTATCCCGCAAGAGAACCTTCCATCTGAACACGCTGAACACGATCATGAAAGCCCTTCGAACGGCATTGTCAAAGGCGATGCCACAGAGCCTTCTGCCGGGCAACATTCTTCCGAAACAAGGCATTCATTGGACATGCTCATCCGCCAGATTGGCGCATCCTTTCATGAAACACTGTTCAGGCAGATAGACCGCAGTGGCTTGACCGATGTGGACGTCTATAAACGTGCCCATATCGACCGGCGTTTTTTCTCAAAACTGAAAAACAACCCCGCCTGCCACCCCAAAAAGAAAACCGTACTCGCTTTTGCCATCGCGCTGAAGTTAAATCTGGAAGATACGATTGACCTGCTGCAGCGTGCCGGATATGCTTTCTCTCCCAGTGAAAAACGGGATATCATTGTCAAATTCTGCATCGAGAACGAGATTTATCCGATACAAAAAATCAATGGCATTCTGTATGAGTACGGCGAGGCAGTGTTGGGTTCCTGAAATACTGCTGTATACATGCATAAAAATTCACAGAAAACTGCCTGGCAAAAGAATTCTTAACGGAAGGAGATTGACCATATGCTCAGTATATTTTATGGAACATGCAAAAGCAGCAATTATATAGACGACCCCGACCTGTATTTTGACAATACCTTTGAAGACGAGTGGTTGGAAGACCCATTATCAAAAGAAATGGTAGAAGCAGTTGACCGGTCAACGCTTGTCAGCCCAAATCTGGTGGTCAGCCCTGTGCTTGGTTCGATCCCGGTAACCCGCTTGTCCGGCGGGGTCAAGACCCTGATCCTGATCGCGCATGATCCAGAACACCTCTACAATGCCTCTGCATGCGGCGATAATTGCGCATCCTGGCTTTTGAAAATCGGACAGGAGCAGGATATTCTGGTCCGTCTGGGACATATCATGCATTTTGAAGCTGATACCTTTCAAATCAGAATCGCCAATACCGGAAAACTTGTGACAACCCAATATGAACTGGCGCGAAGCGTGATTCTTGGTGGATTTCTGGATGAGGCGGAAGATGCGTTATGACTGGACAATATGAGGTTGTATTATATAACAACAAAGTACACTACCGACTGGTTATCCAGCGGAATATCACGATTTTCAGAGGGGATAGTGCTTCCGGAAAGTCCGAATTGATTCGCCTGCTGACCGCATACAACAGCAATCCTTCATCGTCCGGTATCACACTGCTATGTGACAAACCATGTACGGTGTTGAATGAAGAAAACTGGAAACTGTTTACAAAGTCTTTTACGCAGCGGATCTTTTTCATAGACGAAGGCAACAACTTCTTGCGAACAAAAGAATTTGCCAATACGATAAAAGGTTCTGATCATTATTATGTCATCATCAACCGTGAAAATCTGCCACATTTGCCTTACAGCATCGATGAAATCTATGGATTGCGTGAGGACAGCGGATCCGGAAAATATCGGAATCCGAAACGCGTATATAATGAAATGTACCGGATTTATGGAGCACTGCCGGGTGATGCCGTTTTCCCGGAAGTGATTATCACAGAGGATTCCAATGCAGGCAATGAGTTTTTCAGCCTGCTATTTCCCGGAAAATGTATCAGTTCCCATGGAAAAAGCAACATCAAACGCGCTCTTGCACAGCATTCTGGCCAAAAAATTCTTGCAATTGTTGATGGAGCCGCTTTTGGGGCAGAAATGCAAGACTGCATGGAGCTTGTTACAGGATCAGGACATTCTATATCCATCTATGCGCCAGAATCCTTTGAGTACCTGATATTAAAGTCTGGCGTGATTGAAGTTCCAAAATCCATAACAGATGAAACATGGAATTTCGCAGACAGCATCCGCTACTTCAGTTGGGAAGAATTCTATACACATTATCTCACGGACTGCACCAGGAATGCAGTCAGCCAATATTCAAAACGAAAGCTTGGCGATTTTTACAAGACAAAAGGAACGATTGAAAAGATCCGGCACATCTTACCGGAGTGTCTCTACTATTCTGTATGAGTGTAATAATATAGCCATATTATCTTTTTTTTGAATTTGTCGCCTTCCCGGCGACCAAAACCGAATTCTTTCTGCTATACTTTGGTACGATAACGCTTTATGATCGATTCAGACAATATTTTCGGA
>CADBTO010000370.1 GCA_902797565.1 uncultured Lachnospiraceae bacterium | reverse complement strand
TATGTCCTGTTTGATATGAAGGAAGTGGACAAAGAGGCGCTGCGGCAGGAGCATCCGATTCTGAAGGGCGTGGGAATCTATTGCGTGGATCTGCCGGAGGAGGTTCTGACGGAGATCCAGACCGCATACCTTTCGCCGGGTGTGCCGCTTGACCATCCGTTCGTGCTTTCTTTGCAGGAACGGGGGATTGCACTGACCGGGGAAGTGGAGCTTGCCTATTGCCTGGGAGCGGGGAAGGTGGCGGCGATCACCGGCACGAATGGGAAGACCACGACGACGTCGCTGGTGGGAGCCATCCTTTCGGAAGCTTTTTCGGATACGCGGCTGGCGGGGAATATCGGCATCCCGTATACGAACCAGGCCATCACGAGCACGGAAGAAACGCGTTTTTCGCTGGAAGTATCTTCGTTCCAGCTGGAAACCATAGAAAGCTTCCATCCGGAGGTTTCTGCCATCCTGAATATTACGCCGGATCATTTGAACCGGCACCATACAATGGAAGCATACATCGAAGCGAAGGAGCGCATCACGAAGAACCAGAGCGGGGAGGACGTGGTAGTGCTCAATTATGAAGATGCGGTTTTGCGTTCCTTTGGGCAGACGCTCCCGGCAAAGGTGCTGTATTTCAGCAGCTGCCAGCCGGTGGAAGATGGCGCGTATTACGACAAGGCGGAACATATGATTGTTCGTTCTGTTCATGGGGTAAAGGAACCGTTCTTTGACGCGAAGCAGCTTTTGATTCCGGGCATCCATAATATTGAAAATGCGATGGCGGCGATCCTGATTGCTTCTGCGATGGGGGTTTCCGACGAACAGATCCGGCATGCGCTGAGAAAGTTCCGGGCCGTTGAGCATCGGATTGAATTTGTGGAAGAGATCGACGGCGTCCGGTATTATAACGACTCCAAAGGCACGAATCCGGATGCGGCAATCAAGGCAGTTGAAGCGATGGATCGCCCGATTGTCCTGATCGGGGGAGGCTATGACAAGGATTCCACCTATGATGAATGGATTGAAACATTCCCCGGCAGGGTGAAGCGGCTTGTGCTGATCGGGGAGACAGCGCAGAAAATTGCGGACTGCGCAAGGGCGCATGGATTTGAGGCGCTGGAGTTTGCGGACAGCCTGGAAGATGCAGTGGAACGTTCTAGGACGGCAGCGCAGTCTGGTGATGCGGTGCTGCTTTCGCCTGCCTGCGCAAGCTGGGATATGTTCCCGAATTTCGAGGTGCGCGGCGAGGAGTTCAAGAAGCTGGTGAGGTGCCTGCATGGATGAGGCTGGCAAGGCACCGGAGGCGGAAGCGACAGAGGAGCAATCGAATATCGTAGCGTTTGACGAGGCGAAGAAGAAGCACAAAAAGAAGCATACGACCTATTTTGATTACGGCCTGCTTGCAATGGTGCTGCTGATTCTGGCGATCGGGCTGGTCATGCTTTATTCCACGACGGCGTATACGGCACAGGCAAAGTTCGGGGATCCTGCGCATTTCCTGAAGCGTCAGGCAATCTTTGCGGGTTTGGGGTTTGTTGCGATGTATATCGCGTCCAGGATCCCGCATAAGCTATACGGCGCTTTTTCGGGCTGGATCTACCTGCTCTCCCTGGGGCTGTGTATCGCCGTGAACTTTGTGGGCGACCGGCGTGGTGGATCATCCAGATGGTTCCAGGTCGGGAGCATCACGTTCCAGCCCTCGGAGTTTGCAAAGGTGGGGATCATCCTGTTTACGGCCTATCTGATTTCCAAGATGTCCACGAAGTTCAATTCCTACAAGGCAAAGCTGGTTGCGCTGGTTCCGACCGTCATCATGGCGGGCGCGATTGTGACGAACAACCTGTCTACGGCGATTATTGTTTCGGCGGTGGGCTGGACCATGCTTTTTATCGCAAACAAGAAGAAGGGGTTTTGGTGGATCGTATTGATTCTGGGGGGCATTGCCGGTGCTGCGGCAACGTTTCTGGTGGGATACCGGAAGAACCGGATCGGGATTTTCCTGCATCCGGAGGATTATGAGGAAGGTTTCCAGACCCTGCAGGGCTTATATGCGATCGGATCCGGCGGGCTCTTTGGAAAGGGGCTGGGCGCGTCGGTGCAGAAGCTCGGCAATGTTCCGGTGGCACAGAATGATATGATTTTCTCGATTATCTGCGAGGAATTGGGACTGTTTGGTGCGGTGTGCATTATCATTCTGTACATCCTGCTGATCTGGCGGCTTTTGTTTATTGCACGGCATGCCAGGGATCTTCTGGGCAGCTTCATTGCGATCGGGATCATGGTGCATGTGGCGATGCAGGTGTGTTTGAATATTGCGGTCGTGACGAATTCGATTCCGAATACAGGGGTGACGCTGCCCCTGATCAGTTATGGGGGGACATCGGTGTTTATCCTGCTGACGGAGTTTGGTATTGCACTTTCTGTGGCGCGTTCTGTGCCGCTGGATGTGTATAACCTGACCGGGCTGGATGATTAAGAAGGGGCGAAGCAATTCAGTGGGTGGGGGGAGCTGGGGTTTTTTCATGAATTATAACGACAATGTGAATTTGCCGAAAAAAT
>CADBTO010000369.1 GCA_902797565.1 uncultured Lachnospiraceae bacterium | reverse complement strand
TATTCTTGCACAAAATGTTTTTGCCAATCTTTTGGAAATAAAACCCAAAGAGCCATATACGAGCAAGGACCTTGACTGGAGGAGGTTCTTTTCGCGATGCAACAAAGAGCACCGTCGAAAAATCATGCCTGAGATTGAAGCGCCGGGAGTGGATCTGACCAAGTATTCTGTAATATTTCTGGGTTTTCCAATCTGGTATGGGAAAGCGCCTAATATAGTCAAATCGTTTCTCCGGCTACATGATTGGTCAGGCCAAAAAATAGTTCTTTTTGCCACATCGGGCGGAAGCGGAATTGAGAAAGCATACGAGGACCTGAAGAAAACCATTGGCAGCCACAGAATCATAGGCTCGCGCATGTTCGATGACGCTGTCGATTGGGATGATATCGGTGAATGGGGTAGCAGTATCATCGAAGGATTGAGCGGTTGTTTAAAACATGCTGCTGAAGAATATATTGAGCAGCACTATGTTGCTCTGAAAGAACCGGAAAACAACGACGCGAATAAACTGCACTTCAGCCGGGCAACGGCTGACAACCAGAAAGCCAGTGTTTCCCTCTCAGGAGGTGCTCGTTTCAGCAGGGATTTCTCTGAAGAAGCCCCACAGTCTGAACTGGAGAGGCTTCGCAAGGAAAATGAGATGCTGATCCGCCGTCAACAGGAGATCAACAGACGGTTAGGGTATACCGCTACCAGAAGCCCCTTGGATCGCTATAATCCGGGCGGCGTGCAGCGGACGATGAACAGAACCAATGCGCAGGCTTCACGCGGTGACATCCTTAATGCCCTGGACTCCTATACGGATCAGAGCTTTGTTGGTAAAATGATGTCACTGATTCGCCAAAAAGGGCTGAAGGAACCGGATGTTTACCGAGCGGCTCAGATCGATAGAAGGCTGTTTTCCCGCATCATATCGGACCAGGATTACAAGCCTGCAAAAGATACTTGCATAGCGCTCGCTTACGCTTTGAAACTCAATTTGAATGAAGCGACGGATTTCCTGTCGCGTGCAGGATATGCATTCTCCCACAGCAACAAGAGAGATGTGATCCTGGAATATTTCTTTAACGCTGGAAAATACGACCTGTTCGATATCAACGAAGTCCTTTTTCAGCTGAATCAACGACCACTGGGACGGCAATCATAATTGTCGCCGCAAAGGCGACCTCAGCAACAGAATACGATGCTACGATAGCTCCGGAAGCGCAGAAAAGCGTGGAAGGAGCTTTTGTTATGGAAGAACTCAAACAGATCTGCTGGGAGATTCTAGCAATTGAAGAAAAACTAATGTATGGGCAGATTCCCTTCGAGTATGACAGCTTGATGTGTGCCTTGAAACCCGGCCATCCGATGGAGATTCTGGACGATATGCTCTCGCAGATATTTTGGGATGTCCAGGCCGGGCGGGAGCCTTTACTTGAGGCGCTACGGGCAACGCTGGAGGATTTCAAATCATTCCGTGCAGCATTCAAGGTGAATGAAATGACCAGGCCAATCAGGGAAATAGAAGAGTACATAAAGGGAAAAGAAGAAAGAGGTTCAGTGT
Organism: uncultured Lachnospiraceae bacterium; assembly: GCA_902797565.1. Classification (GTDB taxonomy): domain Bacteria; phylum Bacillota; class Clostridia; order Lachnospirales; family Lachnospiraceae; genus Weimeria. The sequence goes on along the minus strand of CADBTO010000369.1, from coordinate 3,277 downwards.
GAAGACAGAATCATCGTCTCCCAAATACAGCGAATTATACCAGCAGAAATACCTTGATGCATTTCCGCCGGAGGCTCAACAGGAACTGAATGCGGAACAGCTTGCTCTATTACGGGAACTTGACGGGGTTCTGACGGAGCTGTCCTTCGAGACCGCTATTTATAAATTCTATTTAGATCCCGAGATACCAACGAGTATCCGTGAAGAATTGGCGAATTATCCGGAACTGCAGAACGCAATAAAACGATGGGAGAAACCGATAGAGTTTACGGAAATTGTAACAAAACTCCAAGAAAAGAATCTCGGTTGTTCGTATTACGAAATCGATCCGAAAACGCTGCAAAGAGAAGAAGTGCTGTTTCTGATTGCTTACCCATTTATGTATAGAGTAGGGGACCCTTTTGAAAAGGAGTTTGCAGAATGCGGAGATTTAGGAAAGTATCTGAGGATTCTTAAGGAAAGAGATACCTGACCGCATGCATCCAACCACAGGTTGGTTGACGAATAACACCGCATGATTATAAAAATTTCGGGGAAGGAGGTGCATTTGCATGGAACTGACAATACCTGCCGGAACAATGATTCTTTTCGTCGGAATACAAGCCAGCGGTAAGACTTCGTTCTACCGCGCAGAGTTTCCGCAGCTGGTCCATGTCAGTCTGGACGAACTGCACACCCGGAACAAAGAGCGGATTTTGATCAGGCAATGTCTTGAGAACGGAATCTCATTTGTCGTTGATAACACGAATCCGACAGCAGCAGACCGTGCAGGTTATATCACTAACGCCAAGAAAAATGGATTCGCCGTATACGGTTTTTATTTCCGATCTTCCGTTTCAGAAAGCATTGATCGTAACGGCAAGCGGAATGGCACGGCACAAGTTCCCCGAAACGCTATCGCACACACGCATAGGATTCTGCAGCTACCAGCTTATGAGGAGGGCTTTGATAAGTTGTTTTACGTCAGTCTGAAGGACAGGCAGTTTATCGTTGACACATGGGAAGAAACGGAGAAGAAAGATGAAGTTTGATGATATGGACAAGGAAATGAGAGTCTACGAGAAGTCTCTGGACCAGTTTATCCTGCCCGACATGTACATTGCGGCCAGGCTGGATGGGCGCTCTTTTACCCGCCTGACCAAGGAAATCTGCCGTTTCGAAGCGCCATTCGACATCCGGTTCCGTGACTTGATGATCGAGACCGTGAAAGCCTTGATGGAGTCAGGTTTCCGTATCGTTTACGGCTATACAGAGAGCGATGAGATCTCACTGCTCTTTCACCCGGATGACAACACCTTCGGCCGGAAGGTCAGGAAGATCAACACGACACTGGCGGGGGAAGCGAGTGCGGCATTCTCTCTGGCGCTTGGCCGAACGGCGACGTTTGACTGCCGCGTGATTCCATTGCCGAGCATCAAACGGGTCGAAGATTACTTTGCCTGGCGGCAGGAGGATGCGCACCGGAATTCACTGAACGCCTGGTGCTACTGGACGCTTCGCAAAGAGGGCCTGAATCTGAATGAGGCAACGGCAGCACTGGAAAGCCAAAGCATCTCAGCCAAGAATGAATTGCTGTTTCAGCGAGGGATCAATTTCAACGATTTGCCTACTTGGCAAAAACGCGGCATTGGCATTTACTACCGAAACACCGTCAAAGATGGCTTCAACCCGGTTGCGCAACAGGCTGTAACGACGACGCGTCGGGAACTGGTGGCCGATTATGAACTGCCTATCGGTGAAGAATACCGAAACTTCGTGACAAGATTTCTGTCCGAAAAACAATAACACCGCAAGGTGATCAAACAATCAATTTAATGGAGGAATGAACATGGAAAAACTGCTTGTAACCCAGGCTCTTGATGAAAGAGATCTGCTTGTGAAAAAGATCGCCGACAAGATCGAGAAGGCAAATCTCGTTGATACGATCCGCAACAATGAGAACATGGTCAGCAAGGCGCGCATCGGAAAGGAAGACTTTGCTCGTCAGGCAGAATCTGCTTATCAGCAGATCCGTGATCTGATCACCCGTTTCCAGAAAATCGATGCTGCAATCGTTGCTTCGAACGCTGTGACCAAAGTGAACACGTCTTATGGCGAATTCACCGTCGCAGGAGCCATTTCGCTGCGGAACCGGCTGCGCGGAAATGGTTCGTACGATGAGGAAGCCGACTTCGAAGGCAATCTGCTCCGCAAGATGGAAAATGAGTTTCGTACTCAGGTCCAGACGGCTGAAGCCCGGAACCAGAAGCTGCAGAACACAGCGGAGAGCATGCGTCTTTCTATCCTTGGAAAAGACAGCAAGGTGAAGGACGATAAGCCGCTGGAAGTCGTTGAGACCTACGTTCGTGAAAACACGACCGTGCTGATTGACCCGCTGAACATCCAGAAGCAAATTGATGTCCTGAAGGAAAAACGGGATACCCTGCTGCGTGAACTGGATACTCAGATCAAGGTTTCCAACGCAACAACCTTTGTAGAAATCTGAAAATGATGCCTGCAATGCGAAAACTCCGAACTTGCCTCCCCTGCAGCAGGGTCATGCTGCGTTTAGGTCGCGAAGACCGCCGACTATCAGAATAGCTCAGGTAGAGCACGCGTCTCCTAATCGCGAGGTCCCGGTATGAATCCGGTTCTGATACCCTGATGCATAGGTCTGTAAAACCTCGAGCATTGGAAAAAACCATTTTAGGTTTTGTGTCTTGTGTTTTCGTTGAACTGTGAACTGTCAATGATTTTCACTTGAACTGTAATAGGATAATGGTAAACTTTGCTGTAGGCATAGCGATATGCTGAAATCCATGGATACGGTTAGGTACTGAGGCAATTGACCGGGAGTTTCCCGCATGGCTGCATTGCAGGCATTTTTCAGAAAAATGATGCAGGCACACGGGCGGGCATGAGGAATCATGTTCTGCCCGTTTTTGGGAGGATAACGAGATGTTCGAGATAAAAGGAAAAGTTACAACAGCCATTTGCTATGCCAAAGTGGTGGAGGATGAGGCAATCGAGCAGATCCGTCAGATGTGCGACTACGCGCTGACAGAGGGCAGCCGCGTACGCATCATGCCCGACGTGCATGCCGGAAAAGGCTGCACCATCGGGACCACCATGACAGTGGTCGATATGGCCTGCCCGAACATCGTAGGCGTGGATATTGGCTGCGGGATGTATACTGTGAAACTGGCCGAGACGGAAATGGATTTTCAGGCGATCGACGAAGCCTGCCATTATATTCCGTCCGGAATGAATACCTGGGAGGGACGCTTCGAGCACTTCG
>CADBTO010000368.1 GCA_902797565.1 uncultured Lachnospiraceae bacterium | reverse complement strand
GGACAGCTTTGGATGGAAAGGCTGTGGAACGGGAGCGGATTGAGGCGTCGATGCGTCGTGCAGCCGGTAATTCGGTCAGTTTTTCGGCATAGGGGCAGGATCGTAAGAAAGGAGCGTCTATGATTACAACAAATGTGGTCAATGGTGCCATCTCCGGGGATAAGAGCATCCGCAGCGTGGAGAAGGGACAGAGCGAGGAGAGTTCAAAGAGCAAAAGTTCGTTCAATGATACGAAGAATATGTTTCTTCAACTTCTCGTAGCAGAAATGAAGTACCAGGATCCGCTGCAGCCGACGGACAATACCGAGTATGTGAAGGAAATGGCAACCTTTACCCAGGTTGAATCCCTGCAGGCGGTGCAGTCGAATGTGGATGAGCTGCGTGCCGCGACGATGGTAGGGCAGTATGTGGACTATCTGGATGAGGCAGGGAAGGTGCAGACCGGAAAAGTGGAATATACGACTCGTCAGAGTGGCGAAACATATCTTGGCATCGACGGGAACCTGTATGCACTGTCTGAGATCCAGGGCGTGCAGGATGGGACTTATTATGAGGCAAAGGTGGAGGCGCAGACGCTGGAAAATATGATCGCGAATCTTCCGGCTGTAAACCAGCTGCTGCTTTCAGATGCAGACAAGATCAATTCCATTACCACGTTTATGAGTTCGATGTCCGTGACAGCGCAGGAACTGGTCAGCGAGGATTCACTGACGCAGCTTTCCCTGGTTGTAAACCGGATGCAGGCGATGCAGGAAGCGGCTGCGGCGAGCGCGGCAGCGAAAGAGGATGAGCCGCAGGACGACGGTTCTGGTTCTGCTGCGTCGGGAACAGAGGAAGCAGGGACAGCAGAGGCAGAGGCAGCCGGGACGGCAGAAGCAGCGGCGCAGGGAGCAGCGGCAGGCAGTACCGAAAATGCGGGCCAATCCGATCATACGGAGGATACGACAGGGACGGATGCGTCAGATACTGCAGCGTCCGGTGCATAATTTTCCGCGGCGGAAGGTTAATTTTGGACGGCGGCGTCCGATAGATATTATGACGCGGTATGTGTTCCGGCACGGGGATGGATGCCGGATTTTGGGAAAGGAAGTGGACAGGATGAATCAGATTCATATCGGCTATCCTTCGGCTTCCGAGCTTCGGACAGCTTTGCCGGAGCGGCAGGAGAAGCAGAAAAAAGAGACTGCGGCAGCGGTATCTTTTGAAAATATCCTGGCCGAGAAGGTGGGGCAGCGTGACAGGGACGTCCTGAAGTTTTCGAAGCACGCGGCTGAAAGGCTGGAAGAGAGGAATATCAACCTTTCAAGGGAGCAGAGCGAACGGCTTTCGAGCGGCCTGTCCAAGGCTGGCGAGAAAGGCATTGAAAACTCCCTGGTTCTGATGGATTCGCTGGCTTTTATTATCAATGTGCCCCGGTCTACGGTGGTGACGGCGATGGATGAGCGCGAGTCCAGGGAAAAAACCTTTACAAACATTGACGGGGCTGTGATCGTATAAACCCACAAAGAAACAGGAAAACAGGAAAACCGGACCGATTGCAGGAGGTTTTCGGGGCTGCGGACTGACAGATGCAGCCCCATCCATTGTGGCATGCGAACGGCTGTCTCGTCACGCACGGATCGGATGGGGGTCCGATCCAAACGAGGAGGGCTTTGCCTTATGATGAGATCACTTTTCTCCGGAGTATCAGGGCTTCGGACGCATCAGCAGAAGATGGACGTCATCGGAAATAATATTGCGAATGTCAATACCGTTGCGTTCAAGTCTACTGCGACCACCTTCCAGGACATGCTCTACCAGATGCAGAAGAATGCTTCCGGCGGGACGCAGAAAAAGGGCGGAATCAACCCCAGACAGGTCGGTCTGGGCGTACAGACTGCGGCAAACAAGGTGTCCATTACCAGCGGCGGATCTGCACAGAGTACGAATGACGGGCTGGACATCCGGCTCACGGATACGAACACGACGAACTTCTTCATCGTCAGCACGGGCAGCCAGAACGTGTTCACCCGTTCCGGATCCTTTTATGTGGATGGAAACGGGAACCTGGCAATGACATCCACGGGTTATCTGGTACAGGGCTGGCAGGTGGACAGCGAGACAATGACGATCAAGCGGGATATGGTATCTTCTCTGCATGTCATGAGCGCCGAGAACCTGACCAATGAGCCGGAGAAGACGACGAATGCCTTTGCTTCCGGCATCATTGATAAGGATGATACGAATATCACGAGTGCGGACGGGTTTGCAACGACGCTCGTGGTGTATGATGACCTGGGATATGCTTATACTTGCAAGTTCAGTGTCAAGAAGGGAGAGGATGTCAAGGATACTTCCGGGAATATCACCCAGAACGGCTATACGATCAGGCTGACGAATATCTTTGCCAATTCCGAGGTGGGCGCGGACGGGAAGCCGATTGATTATCTTTCGAATTACGTTGCAGACCAGAGCAAGGACCAATCAGGGAATGGTGGGACGCAGAAGACGGCAAATGAAGCGCTGTTTGACATCTTTGGAAGGCTCGACGGGATGGAGACAGATTATTACAAGCTGAATTCTCCTTCGTTTACGGCGGAAGCG
>CADBTO010000367.1 GCA_902797565.1 uncultured Lachnospiraceae bacterium | reverse complement strand
TGAAGATGGCACCAGCGTCATCGGAATCCATGCTTGCGTACAAGGGGCGCAGTATCAAGACTTATTCCTGCGGCAGCGGGACGGAAAATGAAGGCGTCTACTGGCTGATCTTCAAGCTGGAACAGGCGCAGTCGGAGGAACGGCTGGTTTTCGAACCGGGAGAGGAGCTTGCTGACGCAATGTGGTCGTCAAATCCGCATGCTGTAGAGAAACGACGTTGATGCGGCGCGCAATCAAAAGGGGGGCATGCCGATGGATCAGAAAACAAAGGAACTTTTGGCGGAATTGGTGGAGAAATCCGGACTTCCGCTTTCTCTGGATTTGGTGGAAGCAGGGGATGAGGCAGAAGAGGCAGTGCGGGTGAAACTGCGCGCGATGCTGAAGAAGCTGGATGGGACGCGGAGCAAGAGGGAGTTTCTGCGGGAATATATCACGGGCCGTCTTCCGGAGGCAAGCGCGAAAGAAAAGCTGGCCAGCTTTTATCTGGATGCTGCAGAGCCGTGGGAGATGTTCCTGGTCTCTCTTCGGGAAGAAGATGTGCAGGAAAAAAAGATGGTTCGGAGCGTGCTTACATCCATCTTTTCGACACCAAATGATTATGTGCTGGAGACGTCACAGCGTAATATTGCAGTGATTCGGCAGATACGGACAAAATGCAGGGCGGAGGAACTTCGGGAGCGGGCAGAGAAAATTGCGGGTACGATGGAGGCAGATGCAATGCTGAATGTCAGAGTGTCCTATGACCGGTGTACGGATGATGCTCTGGGACTGCCGAAGTCCTACCAGAACTGTGTGGCGGCACTGGAAATCAATGAGATTTTCCGGCATCCGGAAAACGTGATCGGATACCACGATCTGGGATTGTCCAAGCTTGTCCGTGCCCTGCCAAGGGAGATTTGCCGGGAATATATGCAGGATCGGCTTTCCGGGGCGGATTTCGGAATGCTGGATAATGAGACAGTCGGGACGATCCGGTGTTTTTTTGAAAATGGGCTTTCCATCGCGGAAACAGCAAGGAGCCTTTATATTCATCGGAACACGTTGGTATATCGGCTGGACAAGTTTGAGCGGATGATGGGCCTGGATATCCGGAAATTCGAAGATGCGGTTACATGTCGAATTGGAATGCTGATGTATGAATATTTGAAGTAATGCAGAAGTCATGCAGAAAGTATGGACAACTCTGCTAAAAAAGTGGTACAATGGGGTAGGACTTTTGTTGAAGATGTGGAATCGTTGATGTGCAGCCGGCAGGTTGGTACAAACGGAAAGGAGCGAACAGATATGAGGAAGAGGAGAAGCAGGATGATCGTGGCATTAGCCCTTGCAGCGGCGATGGTTTGTTCGGGAGCGCTCTCGGCTGTTGCACCAACCGAGGCGTTTGCAGCGGAAGATTCGGCAGCCGCTGCGGCAAATCAAGACGGGAAGGCAAAGGGTATCACAGAGATTACAGCGGAGCAGCGGGATTCGGCTTCTCTGGCCATCAATGTCCATTGGGTTTCCGTGCTTTATGTGCCCGGGCAGGTATACCGCAGCGTGGACGGCGGAGCATGGGAAAGTGTTTTTGAGATTTCCGGAGGTGTGACATCCTTCACGGACAGAGATGTCCAGGCCGGGCACAGCTATAAATACAAGGTCGTGGCGACGGATGGATCGGAATCGATCGAAAGCGCGGAAGTCAAGGTGGAAGCGAATCTTCCGACGGCAAACCTGCGTTATGTAGGCGAATCGGGTACAGGGAAGGTGAAGATCGAAATCGCTTCTACCAATGCCTATGACACGAATGTCTACCGTTCGACAGACCAGAAGGAATGGAAGAAGATTGGTGTGATCAAGAAGTCAGAGGACACCTATGAAGATGTGTTCCTGAAGGGGGAAAAGTGGATTCTTGACCAGGGGAAGACCTATTATTATATGGTACGGACTGTGGACGAGAGCGGCTCGGAGGGCGCGGATTCGGATGTAAAGTCCTTTGAAATTCCCACGCTTTCGGATTCCGGATATGCTGCGGAGCCGCCGGAATTTGTTACCGTGTCTGCCACGGCGGGTTTGGCACAGGCTTCGGTTTATTTCCATTATAGCTGTGAAGACAACTCAAAGATTGAAATCCTTGTCAATGGAAAAGTGGTAAAAACCATCAAGACAGATTACAAATACAACGATACGAAGACCGTCACAGTTGCAATCCCTTATGGGAAAAAAGCAAAGATCCAGCTTCGCGGCACAACCACGAAGCTTGGAAAGAGCTATACCAGCAAATCGAAGGTGATTTCTGTTTCTTCCCTGAAGCTGGAGAAATCAACGATTTCCGTGACGAAGATCAATGATAAGACGGCGGGCATTTCGACAAATAAAGTTTCTGGAGCATCGTACTATCTGTATTATCGAAATGGGAAGCAGATCGGCAAGTCGAAAAAATCGTATTTCAAGTATACGAAGGGGAGCAGCGGAAAGTTCAAAGTTGTGGCGGTCTATCAAAAGGGCAGCGTGAAGAAGACGAACAAGGGTGCCAGCGGCAGTGCGAAGGCAAACGAGATCGTCTTTTATAAGGGGCGTCCCGGTACGGGGGAATGGAATAAGAGCTGCCGGTTTTCTGTGCAGAAGATTTCACTTTCCGGATCAACCTATACCGTGACAGGTTATGCCGTGAACCGCCGTTATATTACATGCAAAGAGTGGGATTCGCTGAAGATTGATGTCAAGGCAGATGGAAAGGTCGTTGCATCAAAGACATACAAGCATTACACGCTGAACCTCAAGGGCGAGGGACAGAAGCAGCTGACGTTCAAGATTCAGGGGAAGTCTGGCGTGGATCTGCGCAACCTCGGCGGGTATAACACGTATGCTGATCCAGAGTGGATCTGATTTGGGGGGGCTTGAAAGGATGAAGAGGCGAAGGGTTATCGCATTTGCACTCGCGCTTGCACTGGCTGCGGCAGGGACCACACCGTTTCCGGCAGCTGCAGCAGCAGGCAGGGACAGGCAAAGCAGTAAGAATTATGTACGGAGCCTGACACTGCAAAAGAGCAGCCAGAACATCATGCAGAATGCGTATGGGACGAATGTTGCAGCAGTGACTGTATCGTCTGAAAAAGTATCAAAAAAAGTGACAGCGGCAGCAACAGATCCAAGGATTGCGAAGGTTGTGTATTGCAAGGTCACGGACAAATCCAGCAAGAAAAAATGGAAGACAACAATCAAGGTCAAGGGGCTCCGGC
>CADBTO010000366.1 GCA_902797565.1 uncultured Lachnospiraceae bacterium | reverse complement strand
TGGGAACGATGCAGGCGTTCTAATCCGGCAGGAAGATGTCCAGGCGCTCCTGCTGGCGAAGGCGGCGGTGTCTGCGGCGGTGGAGCTGCTGCTTGCAGCGGCCGGGATGAAGCTGGAGGACATTTCTGCGGTGTATCTGGCAGGTGGTTTTGGAAAAGGAATGACAGAGCGGGCGGCATTTGGGATCGGCCTGTTTCCGGAGTGTTTTCGCGGGAAGCTGGTGGCCGCGGGGAATACATCGCTTTTGGGGGCGGTTCAGTTTCTGGAAACGAAGGGCCAGGGCAGGGGGCGGCTGGAATGGATTGCTGCGCATACAAAAGAACTCTCCCTGCCGCAGCAGGAAGAGTTTGAAAGGTGTTTTATCAGGCATATGGGGTTCACCTGGGCAGGCCAGGTTACAGGCTGACGATTTCTCCATTGATTGTTGTTGAATCTTCCGGGGCGAGGGGGATGACAATGCTGCGCACACCATCCACGAAAGCCGCAGAAACTTCGCCTGCGCGGCCTTCCGGAACCCGCACAACGATCTCCACGTCCCTGCCATCCGCACTGCGTGCGCCGGTTTGGATGAGCTCGTCATTGAGTTTTACAAGCTGCCGTCGGAGTTCCTTTGCTTCGCTGCGCAGCTCGGTGTCTTTGAGGGAGCGGGTGTCCAGCAGCTCGCCAGCAAGCGGGGCCTCGTCAGAGAAAAATTCGTCGAAGGTATCTTTGACCCGTTCGGCGGCGTTTTCGGAGACGCCGCTGTCAATCAGGATCTCTTTGAAATCTTCTCCGGACAAGTGGATCTCTTCTGCGTCCTCGGCGGCCTTTTCTTCCCGCATTTTGATAAAGGCATCCAGATTTTCTTCAACATCCAGCATTGCTTCTTTGGCTTCGTCCCCCTCACTCCCCACGACCTTCTTGATCATGCCTTCGAAGGCGAGTTTTTTTTCTGTGCTTGTGAATTTTCCGGGGCATTCCAGAAAATTTTCCCAGAATTCGCGATGCGGGTTTTTGGCATTTTTTGTATAGACACAGACGCTGTGGATATCTACGCTGCGTTCCTGGAAATCCGGGAAAACGAATGCGCTTTCAGGCATACCAACCGTCCAGTCACGGGGGAGGGCACCCATGCGGTTTTCGCCTTCAAGATAGCCGATCGCGGACTTGGAGAGGCTGACAGGGCAGATGGCGCAGAGGATGTATTCGTACACGTCTTCGGATTCGTCCAGCAGCATCTCGTCCGTGGTCTTCAGGGGAATGTCGTAGACATCGTGGTAAACCAGAATCAGGTAGTTGCCGTCTGCCTCGTAATGTTCAATGACGGAATCATAGAAGGAAGACAGGATTTCTTCCTGATCCAGTTTGCTGTCCCGCAGTGTGAGCAGGCTGGCCTGTGCAGTTGCTGCGGCTGTTTCGTCTTCATTGGATACCTGTGCGAATTCCAGAGACAGCAGGTTGTTTCCGGGCCTTCCGGACAGGGATTTGTTTGCGATATCCAGATATTTGAAAAATTCTTCTTCTTCCAGATTCAGGAAGGTTTCTCCAAAGGTCAGCAGCTTTTCTTTCTCACTGTTGACGTAGCAGCCGCAGAGGCGGGTGAACGTACATGCCTCTTTCTTGAACCGGCGCTTGATTTCCAGGACGTCTTTTTTCGTCATTTCGGAAAATTCCTTTCTATAGAATATTGTTTGAGAATAATGTTTGAGAATACTCCTTGAGAATCGTGCTTGCATAGGTTTTGTGATATCTTTGAAACGCCGCTTATTATAGCATAACGGGTTTGGGGAGTCCAGAAAAAGTGTAGAAAAACGGGAGATTGACATCTGGGTGGGAATGACGTAATATATCGATTAGAAAGCAAACGTGAACGGCGCAGCCGATGGAATGTGCAAGCGGGGGAGGAAGGTGTTATTGCAAATTTATGTAAAGTGCACGCATATTTACTGGAAAGTGACCGGGTTGATCCAGATGATCGCGCGTTGTTTGCAAAGCTGAAATCTGAGAAAGCGGACAGAGGCCAGTTGGTGGATTCGCTGCAGGCACTGATCCGCATGATGTATGCGCACTACGGGAAGCCGGTCATTCTCCTTATCGATGAGTATGATGTCCCGCTGGCAAAGGCGCACGACGCGGACAAAGGTGGATTGGATTATTATCCCAAAATGCTTGACACGATTCGGGGGCTGATTGTGAGCGGCTCAAGATTTGAAGTGGTTTCAAATCAGGAGCATGGGCTTGGAAGGACGGATATTGTGGTGAAGGATCGGAAGAACCGGCGGGCGGTCATCATTGAGGCAAAGAAATCAGTTTCGGAACAATCCCTGGAGAAAGACGCCTGTGCCGGTCGGCAGCAGATCATTGACAAGCAATAGTTTTCCAGTCGAAACTCAGAGAACGTGCGATTTTATAAAAATCAAATATTTTTTGCTTTTCAGGTGTTAAGAAAATAGGTAAAAATGCCGATAAAATGTAAAATCGTTTGTATCGATTTGTTGCTTTTTGTTTATGAAGGAAATTTTTAAGGAGGTAGATGTTTATGAAACAGAAACGCAGATCTATTCTTTCGGTTTTGGTATGTATGGCGATGATTGCTGCATCGTTGTATGTGGCGAAGGTGGAGGTTCAGGCAAAAAAGACTTATGAGTTCCAGTTTATTCCGGAGGGCACATATAATATCATCAGTGTGGCAAATCCGGGAATGAATATCGATCTTCGAGACAACTCGATGAATGATGGAGCGAGAATCCAGCTTTGGTCAAACGCGAATACCAAGAATCAGAGATTTGTGTTGGAACAGGCGGATAATCAATGGTATTATATTAAAGTGGTTTCATCAGGCAAGTATCTTGACTTGGATTATCAAAATGTCACAGGAAGTGGAGCAACGGTCTCCCAATATTATTGGCACGGCGGGCACAATCAGCAATGGGCTTTCTTACAGGCGGGTACGGCTCCCAATGTAGCAACTTATATCGTGAACAGAGCGTCATTTGACTATGGTTATTGGCGAGCACTGACAATCAAGGACAACGTGCTTTCAACGGGGGTGGATATTGTTAGCAGCGCTTTGTCAGGGGATAACTGCCAGACGTGGGTCTTTGTGCCGACAGTGGCAAATGAAGTCTGGACACCAATTGTGGGGAAGAAGGATACGCAAACATTTGTTAACCGTTTTCAGTATGCGAAAGACACGTTTCCCTATACAAAGATCAGGGTTATTTCTTATGCAGATATGAGATATAAAACTTCGGTGGCGCCTGACTTGAAAGTTCGAGTTGTGAAAGGTACATACAATAAAGCGTGGAATCTGAAAGGGTCAAAATATCGGTATGCGAGTTCTGTTGCGTGGGACTTGCCAAGTGATGGGTCTAAAAAATTCAAAATCACAACCACAAAGCAGACGGGCGGATATTATTTGATTGTTGGCGTGAAATAGAAATATAATAGGCGAAACGTTTTGGTGGGGTGGTGTGTTTTTGGGCAAACTGCCATTTTTGCAATGGGATGCGCAGTGAAAATTTCTGGCGAAGCCGGG
>CADBTO010000365.1 GCA_902797565.1 uncultured Lachnospiraceae bacterium | reverse complement strand
GTGACGCTTTCGATCTTCGGACGCCATGCGGATCGTGTGCGGATGGCAGCGCTGGCACAGGTGGTCAATGTGCTCCAGGCAGTACTCCTCACAGAAGGGGACAAGATGATCAAGACGCCGACCTGGCATGTCTTCCATCAGATGAAGGTCCATCAGGGTGCCACGCTGCTGAAAAGTGAGGTTACGGGTGCACCGGGCACCGGTATGGATGAATGGACGGTTCCGTCTGTGTATGAGCTTGCATCAGAAAAAGACGGGATCATTTCGATCACGCTTTCGAATCTGGATGCATCGAAGGCACAGACGGTGGAAATCAGTCTGGACGGGGCAGATGGCATCAAAGTGAAAGAAGCCTCAATCATTGCATCCGGAGATATCCACGACAAAAATACCTTTGACGCACCGGAGACGGTGGTGGAGAAGGAATTCTCTGCATACCGGACAGAGGGAGAAGGACTGGTTGTGGATCTTCCGGCCGCCTCTGTCGTGACAATCCGGCTGGAGGCGTAATACCGAAAGCAGCCTTCCGGAAACGGGAATGGCGAAAAAAGAGGAGGATGTTTTGGAAATGGGAGTTCCGATTGAACGGGAGAAAGCAAGAAGGTGCATACGCTGCGAGCTGTTTGCGGAAGCAGAGGGGGATGTATCCCGGCTTGAAGCTTATCTGGCTGTCATTAAGCCCCAGGACCTGGCAGAGACTCCTGTATATCGGGAGCGGATCGCTGTTTGCCGCTCCTGCGAACTCCTCCTCGGAGCCACCTGCCAGGCTTGTGGCTGTTATGTAGAATTCCGGGCAAACCTGAAAGACGGGAAATGTCCAAAAAGAAAGTGGTGCGCATAACACTGCGATGCGACCCCCGCCAGATCGGCGGGGGTATCGTTGCAGGGTAAAATAATAGACAGGGATCAGGAAACGCCCCGCCTGTCTGGCGGGGCATTCCGTTCGTCACGTTATTCAATCGGTGTGTAGCCGATTCCGACCTTGATGTCCTGGCTGTAGTTTCCGAAGCTCTTTCCAAAGATAGTCAGCCCGCCCACATGCGCGGCGTTTTCTTCCACCGCCATACGGAAGGTGATCTTGCTGGAACTGTCCAGGTCCAGCGCGTCAATGTTGACGCTGGAGATCTTCAGCCCGTCGATGAACGTTCCATGCCGGTTGATCACGAGCAGCTTCAGGAGGCCATACTGGTTCCAGTTCGGGAACCACCAGTCCGGGGTGAAAATGCCCTTCGAATCGCCGAAGTCTCCGGGGGAAGTCCAGATACCCAGCAGGACATCGTTGATGTAGAAGCTGATGTCCGAAGGCCAGTTGGAATTCGTACCGGGGGCTTCGGAGGAAAGCTCTGCCGAAATCGTGATGCGCGTGATCTTCTGGTTGAATGGGATGAAATTTGGAACCAGATATTCCACGTATCCCTTTGAAAACCAGAGGATGTCCGCGTCAAAACGGTCCGGATGCGCAAAGTACCGCGTATCGTCCACCTCACCAATAAGCTTGGTTGCAGAGGAGAGGCCGCAGGTTGGGTATACGGCATAGTCGCTGTAATGGCCCACGCGGATTTCGGTTTGGAATACGTTTTCCGGCTCACTGGCTTCGTTGATCTCGATCAGGATTTTGTCCAGGGTCAGGGAACACTGCTTCCGGTTCCCGTGTCCGGAGGATTCGGATGTGGTGCTGACGATGCCGCAGCTTTCCAGTTTTTTGATATGGCTGGTCAGTGCACCGCCTGTGATGTTCAGTTCTTCTGCGATTTCATTCATGCTCATGGATTTATTCCGGAGCAAGAGTTTGATGATTTCAATGCGGAGTTCGGAACTGAGTGCCTTAAAGACGTCCAGGCCTTCGTCCAGTGATTCGATGTGTAGCATAGTGCCTGCCTTTCGCGGTGTATCCCGTGCCGCCGGGTGAAAACATTATTTTTGGAAACTTACAAATATTTTAGATAATTCTATATGATTTGCGGAGAAAACGCAAGAGAAAAAACAAAAATATTTTATTTTTTTAAGGAGGATATGTCATGTCTTTGAATTGGGAAAAAGCAGCAATCGGCATCGAATTCGGTTCAACCCGGATCAAGGCGGTTCTTGTGGACGAGGCAGGAAAGCCGCTTGCAAGCGGGGACCACGGCTGGGAGAACCATTTTGAAAACGGGATCTGGACCTATCCCGTGGAGGAGATCTGGGCGGGCCTGCAGGATGCCTATGGCAATCTGGCGAAGGATGTCCAGGAAAAATTCGGAGCGCCGATCCAGACTGTCGGTGCAATCGGCATTTCTGCGATGATGCATGGCCTGCTGGCATTTGACAAAGACGGGAAGCTGCTGACGCCCTTCCGTACCTGGCGCAATACGATGACCGGGGAGGAGGCCGAGATCCTGACGAAGGAGCTGGGCTTTAATATTCCGCAGCGCTGGAGCATCTCGCACCTGTACAAGGTGATGCGGGATGAGGAGCCGTTTGCAGGGGATGTTGCATTCGTGACCACGCTGGCGGGCTATATCCACTGGCAGCTGACCGGGGAGAAGGTGCTGGGCATCGGGGATGCTTCGGGTATGTTCCCGATAGACAGTGCCACAAAGGATTATGACGCTGGAATGCTGAAGAAATTTGAGGAAGAATGTGCGGCAACCTACGGCCTGCCCTGGAAGACGTCTGATGTGCTGCCGAAGGTGCTGGCGGCAGGCGAAGCAGCAGGGAAGCTGACGGAAGAAGGGGCAAAGAAGCTGGATCCTTCCGGGAACCTTTCTGCGGGCATCCTGTTTGCGCCGCCGGAAGGTGACGCGGGAACCGGTATGACGGCAACGAATTCCGTTTCCGTGGGAACCGGGAATGTTTCAGCAGGGACGTCGATCTTCGCGATGGTTGTCGTTGACAAACCGATGAAGGAAGTGCATCCGGAAATTGATATGGTGACGACCCCTGCCGGAGATGCGGTGGCGATGGTACACTGCAACAACTGCACGTCCGATATCAATGCCTGGGCGAATGTCTTCTCTGGATTCGCCAAGGCAGCAGGCGCAGAAGTGGACACGAACCGGCTGTATACGTCGATCTTCGAATCGGCAGTTTCCGGGAAGCCGGACTGCGGCGGGCTGATGAGCTTCAACTACCTGTCCGGTGAGCCGGTGACGGGCTTTGACGCGGGACGCCCGATGGTGCTGCGTGACGAGGCGGGGGAGATGAACTTCCCGAACTTTGCCCGGCTGCTTCTGTATTCAGCAGTTTCTGCGTTGAAGTACGGGCTGGACATCCTGTTCAAAGAGGAGAACGTGCCGCTGAAGACGATGTATGGGCATGGAGGCTTCTTCAAGACGCCGGTGGCAGGGCAGAAGATCATGGCGGCGGCGATGAATGCGCCTGTAACCGTGATGGAGACTGCTGGGGAAGGCGGACCTTGGGGTATGGCAGTACTGGCACGCTATGCAAAGGCGAAGGCAGACGGCGAGACGGATGCGTCCCTGGGCGATTATCTGAACAGCGTCATTTTCGCAGGCGCACAGGGCAGCACGGTCGATCCGGATCCGGCAGACGTGGCAGGTTTCGATGCGTTTATGCAGCGTTATGTCAAGGCATTCCCGGTGGAGCAGGCTGCTGTGGAGCATTATTGAATCGAGTCTGAGACATAGAAACAGGGGGGCGATTGCCCCCCTGTTTGTGCGATGGGGTGAATTCTTGCCCCTCCCCTGTTCATTTTTACGCGGATTCTGGTGGATTTC
>CADBTO010000364.1 GCA_902797565.1 uncultured Lachnospiraceae bacterium | reverse complement strand
ATTGCATAACCACCCCACCGGGGACGCCAGCCCGAGCCAGCAGGATTTCGAGACGACGGCGACCCTTGCCGCAGCAGGGCAGATTGTCGGGGTGCTTTTGAAAGATCATATTGTCATTGGGGATAAGAATTATTTCAGTTTTTATGACCATGGATTGATAGAGGGATAAGGAGGAAGGAAATGGCAGGCGGGTATGGAATTGATATGGGGACCCGGAATCTCAAGATTTTTAACAAGGGTTCCGGCGAGGTAGTGCATGAAAAAAATACCATTGCCATCGTGGGCGGAAACCAGATGTATGCTTATGGAGATGAGGCGTTCTCTATGTTTGAAAAGGCGCCGGAGACCATTGATGTCTCCTTTCCCATCGTAGGCGGGGTCATTGCAGACTTTGACAACATGCAGACGATGCTGCTGGAGATCCTGGAAAAAGGGCTTTCTGCGCGGCTGAAAGGCGCGGATATCGTCATTGCGGTTCCGACGGATATTACCGAGGTGGAGAAAAAGGCATTCTTTGATATGTTTGCCAAGACGAAGATCAAGGCGCGCAGCATCCATCTTTGCGAGAAGCCGCTGGCGGATGCGCTTGGAATGGGGATTGACATCACGGAACCGACCGGGATCATGGTGGTGGATCTGGGTGCCGATACGACGGAGATTTCTGTCGTGTCCCTGGGGGGGCTGGTTCTTTCCCAGCTGCTTCCGTTTGGGGGAAACCGGCTGGATGACTGCATCGTTACATATCTGAAGCGGAAGTATAACCTGCTGATCGGCAGGAAGACCGCATGCACGCTGAAAGAGAATATCGGTTCCGCTTTGGAGCCGACCGAGCGGCGTGCCCAGGTCATTGTGGGGCGGGACGTGGTTTCCGGATTGCCGATTGAGATGGAGATCACCGGGGATATTATCTACGAAGGGATGAAGGACGAACTGGCCAATGTGGGGCAGAGCATCCGGATTATCCTGGAGAAGGTGCCGCCGGAGCTGGCAAAGGATATTGTGCATTCCGGGATCTATCTTTCCGGTGGAAGTTCCAAGATCGCCGGGCTGGCGCAGTTCTTCTCTGATATGACGAACATTATCATGAATGTGGCGGATGACGGGGAAGAGACCGTGGCAAGGGGACTGGGACAGGTGCTTTGCGAAGACAAGTTCCAGCGGTTCGGGTATACCATGCGGTCTCGTATTTTTAGCTAGGAGGCGAGGCATCCATGGATCGACGTGGCGGACCAAAAGTACCCAGCCGTTTCGTGCTGCTCCTGTTGCTGATCTTCTGTGTCATGCTGTTGTTTTTCAGTTATGCGACCGGTTTCAGCGGGGGGCCGCTGAAGCTGGCGGCGGACTATGTGTTTGTACCAATGCAGCGCGGCATGGCCGGGGTTGGCAATCGGATTTATGAGGCGATGCGGGAGGGGCGCACCAAGCGAGAGCTTGCCATAGAGAATGAATCCCTGAAGCGGCGGGTGGATGAGTTGGAGAAGCGTCTGACTTCCATAGAACTGCAGGAGGGAGAGCTGAATGAGCTGCGCAAGCTCTACAAGCTCGATCAACGTTATTCAAAATATAAGACGGTCGGAGCCTATGTCATTTCCCGCTCTGCCAGTAACTGGTTTAATACGTTCACGATTGACAAAGGGAGCGTGGATGGCATCCAGGTGGATATGAACGTCATAGCTGGGAGCGGGCTGGTGGGGATTGTGACAGAAGTCGGGCGGCATTATGCCGTGGTGCGTTCAATCATAGACGATACCAGCAATGTTTCCGCAATGGTGCTTTCCACGAAGGATTACTGTATTGTGGGAGGCAACCTGAAACGGATGTCTGAAAGCAGCATGATTGATTTCTCATCTCTGGAAGATGCGTCGGACAAGGTGGAAGAAGGGGATCGGCTGGTGACGTCCAATATCAGTGACAAATACCTCCAGGGGCTTTTGATTGGTTATATCAGCAATGTTTCGGAGGAGAAGGGAGCAAAAAAAAAAAAGGGTTCTGTGACTCCGGTGGTGGACTTCAAGCATCTTTCGGAAGTGCTGGTCATCAAAGAACTGAAGAATCCGGCGGAGCTGCAGAAGAAGCAGCAGGGAGGAAAGGCGAAGACAGACAAGAGCAAAGAAACAGGGGGAGGGAAACAGTGAAGCTGCAATTTATCGTTTCCAAGGTACTCCTGGTACTTTTGGCGGTGTTTGTGGGTTTTTTTGCCCAGACGGCGGTCTTTTCGCATTTTGCCCTGGCGGGTGTGCTGCCCAATGTTTTAGTTACGGTTACGAGCATGCTGGGGTTTATGCGGGGCAGGAAGGCCGGGGCGCTCTGCGGTTTTGCCTGCGGGCTGCTTTGTGACCTGTTTTCCGGGGACCTGTTCGGAACCTATGCGATGATTTTTGTGTTGGTCGGGTATCTGAACGGTTTATTCAAGAAACTGTATTTCGGGGACAATATCCGCCTGCCGCTGATGATGGTTGCGCTGTCTGACCTGGTGTATGGCGGGATGGTGTACTTTTCACGCTTCCTGTTCCGAAGCCGGATGGATACAGGCTATTATTTCCTGAATGTATGTGTGCCGGAAATGGTGTATACCGTACTGGTGGCGATCCTGCTGTATTTTCCGATGTACAAGCTGGACCAGCTGCTCGTGACCATAGACAAGAGGAGTGTAAGGCATAGTGCTTGATTTCATCATAGATTTTTTTGTTCGGCTGAAAAACATCCTGTTCCCCAGCCGCCAGTCGGCGGTGATCGGGGTCATGCTCCTGTTTCCTGCCATCCTGATCGGCAGGCTGTTTGTGCTGCAGATTGTGCATGGAAAAGAGTATCAGGATAATTATGATATGAAAATTGAAAAAACGGAGGCAATTGATGCTTCGCGGGGCAGGATCCTGGATCGGAATGGCAAGGTGCTTGCATACAACGACCTGTCCTATACCGTCACGATCAAGGACTCCGGGACGTACAAGACGAGGAGTGAGCATCAGGAGTCTCTGGACGATGAGTTGTACCGGATTATTTCCAATGTGGAGAAGTGCGGAGACAAGATTGATGACGATTTTGGCATTGTCCTGACAAAGAAGGGCAAATACCGTTTTTTGTATTCCGGAAGGGCACTCCAGCGTTTCCGGGCGGATATTTTCGGGTATTCCACGATTGGAGAACTGGGCTACAACGAGAAACTGGGGAAGGACGAGTCCAAGGCGACTGCGGAGGAAATCATCCAGTATCTGAAGGAGTCCTATCGGGTGCCGGATTATGGCAAAAAGATGGAATATAAGGTCATCGTTATGCGGTACAAGATGCATCTGAATGATTTCCAGAAGTACATTTCGACAACGATTGCACGGAATGTTTCCGCAAAAACCGTGGCATACATCAAGGAAAACGAGGCAGATCTTGTGGGCTGTGATGTGGAAGAGAAGGCGGTCCGCAAGTATGTGGATCCGGAAGCGTTTGCCAGCATCATCGGCTATACCGGGACGATTTCCCTCGAAGAATATGACGAGGCAAGCAAGACAGACGATACGGTTTCAAAAAATGATGTGGTGGGCAAGGTCGGCATAGAGAAGGTCATGGACGAGGTGCTCTCCGGGAAGAAGGGCTATCAGAAAATCTATGCGGACAACGTTGGAAATCCGATCAAGGTCGTGGAAAGCGTGGAGCCGGTCGGCGGCGGGGATGTGTACCTGTCGATTGATGCGGATCTGCAGTCTGCCACATACAAGCTGCTCAAGCAGGAAGTGGCGGGAATCCTCTATTCCAAGATCGTGAACCAGCGGACATACAGGCCCGGAGCAAACGCATCGGCGGCGGACGTCGTGATTCCGATTTACGAGGTGTACTATGCCCTTGTGAATAACAACCTGATTGATATTGATGAATTTACAGAAGAAGGCGCCACGGATGTGGAAAAGGCCGTGAACCAGGCATACCAGTCCAGAAAGGCGCGGGCACTTGACGGGATCCGTGCGGAGCTTCTTTCCAGTAATCCCAGGGAGTACCGGGATCTTTCGGATGAATACCAGGATTATATGACCTTCCTTGTCAAGCGGCTGCGGAGTCAGAATATCCTGATGTCTTCTGCGATTGACAATGAGGAT
>CADBTO010000363.1 GCA_902797565.1 uncultured Lachnospiraceae bacterium | reverse complement strand
TGAACTGGATAAGGTAAAGAATCAGGACGAAGATGCCCAGACCGCTGCGGCGGCGCAGTCGGACGAGACGCTTAAGAATGAGGGTACGGTGGATCCGGCTGTGAATGCTTCTGATGCTGACAGCGCAAACCAGACATCGACGATTACGAATCCGACCGGCTCGTCCGGGGAAGCGTCTGGAACGACAACATCTGGAACGACGACGCCGGGTACGGCGCAGCCAGACGACTCGACGACGCAAAGCGCAACGCCGGGCAGCACGCCGAAGGTGACAGTACCATCAGGAGAAACGTCTGGAACGACGCAGCCGGTCGACGACTCGACAACGCAAAGTACAACGCCCGGAAATCCGCAGACGGTGACGGTGCCGTCCGGAGAAACGTCTGGCACGACGACACCGGGGACAACGCAAGCGGGCACAGGAGAGGGCTCATCCACTGGTACTGCCGCAGGGACAGGCACTGTGGATGAATCCGGCTCTGGCGCGTCCGGTTCCGGGAGCGAGGAGCGGAAGCGCGCACTGATCCAGTTCCCGATCCAGCATATGGATGGCGTGACCCGTGAGGGCCTGGTGGCAGAAGGATATGAGGTCAGCAGCGATGGGGTTGCTTCCAAAACAACGGATATCAATATGGAGACCTATACCTTCCAGAAGCTGCCCAAAAATCTGACGGAGATCCAGGCACTGGGGCTGGATACCGGTATGTTTGGGCCAGTGATTGCGGCGATTGCCGGACTTACAACCTATGAACCGATATCCGGTGCAATGTACAGCCATCCGTTGTTTGAGATTATGGATGCTTTGAATGGACCTGCTTTTGCAATCAGCAATGCAGAGAGGTCCGGTGTGTATTATTCCATGACAGAGACACTGAAATACGGGAAATATGCGTATTTTACCGGGGCGGAGCCGTCAAATGGCTATACGCCAAGGCAGCCCTATGTCCTGCAGCTGGCTGAAGTGCCGGTTGTCATCCCTGCATCTTCCGGAAAGCCACAGCGGCATAGGATCGTGGTATGCTCGTTCAAAGGGAGCGATACGCCGCGTTATGTGGATGTATGGAAGGACAGCAGCAGCGGGAAATGGTATATCTGGGAAAATTCGTGGGAGAGTCTGATCCTGACGATGAAGACGGCAGGATAGCGGAGGAGGAAATGATGAAGCGTGTAAAAAGCAGATGGGGGCGGAAATCAGCAGGGATCCTGATGGCTCTGGCAATGGTATCAGCGCAGCTGTCACCATTGCAGGCGTATGGGGCGCTGAGCGCGAATGTGAGTGAGTCTTTTATTACGACGGAACAGAATATCCTTGCATCCCTGTCCTATGAAGAAGCAAGCGGAGGGGTGAAGGTTACAGCGCAGCTGGAATACGCAAAGGTGATGAAGTGGAACCAGTTCGAGCTTTATGCCGTGGATGCGGCGGGTGCGGTTATTGTACGGGAGACAGTGGCGAAGGATGGCCTTACGAATACAGGAATGGGCAGCTTCACCTATCCCTTCCAGCATATCTTTGCTTCGGGACAGGCTGTGAAGGTCGGCGCATACGGGTATGACGGTGATAAAAAAGCGGATGCGGAGCTTGCGGCAGATGCGGTGGCAGTCACAATTCCAGCCATTACGGACGGGACGTTTGCAAACCCGCAGGCTGAAGCGGAGCAGGCGAGCCAGTCGCAGCTGGACGAGGACGCGAAGGCAAAAAGCAAGGTCACGGATTCAGCGCCCTGGGAACTGAAGCAGGGAAGGACAGTGAAATTCGAGCACAAGCTGTATACACTGGAAGTGGAAGTGGTGGAGCTGGATGGTTCCGGGATCAAGCTTCGGACAAAGATGCAGAAGACGCCAGAGGCAGATTACGCACATGTGAATTGGGTTCACTACAAGAGTTGGGGTACCAGTGATGTCCTGGACGAGCTCCCGGATTATGATGCGCCGGAAGATGTACAGATTACAGAGTGGAGAGGCGTTTGGAAAAACGGGAACTTCTGTGCCGGAGCGAATTATTTCAAATTCGAGATTGATTTGAATGGTGCAAAGAGTTACGAATATATGGATTATACGCTTTTGCCGTCCACAGCTTCAATGAAGGTTGTGGGAAGCGGCTACAGCGCGACGAAGAACAGCATTACACTGGGGAAGGCATATAATGGAACCACGAAGAATGTGACCAGCGGAAGCGGATTTGATGAGACCGGTACGGTGATCCGGTATCGCAAGAAAGGCGGGAGTTGGAAGAAGAAGACCTTCAAGGCAGGGAAGGCCATGAAGTTCACAGGACTTAAACCGGATACATTGTATGAGTTCCAGGAAGCACCGATTGTAAAGTCCAAGGATCGGGAGGGAAAAACACATACCTGGGATGAGGATATATTTGGTTTTTCTGCTTCTACGAAGATTCGTACTGCGATGAAAGAAAAGCCGGTGATCAGCTCGGTTTCCATCACAGGTGCCAAGGAGTACCAGGTAACGGTACCCGGTGAGTGGAAGTCTGATGGGAAATGGTATCCGGCGCACAAGGAGTGGCGGACAAAGGCGAACATCGTTGTGAAGTTCAAGAAGAAGTACAACGGTGCCGTGGTCAAGTTCAGTTTCATGGGCTCCAACATGGATCTGGCAAAGACGGTGAAGGTTAAGGGCCATGTGTTTAATGGGAGGATGAATGGGAAGACCTATCGTCTGACAGCACAGATTCTGGCGAATCAGAACCAGAGTGGTGCGAGTCCCTATGCGGAGAAGAAGACGGTGATCCGGTAGAGGAAAGATATAGAAAATGTAAAAAAAGGTCGGCTTAGCCGACCGGCGGCTCGCGGGCGAGTAGGAGGGATTGCATCCTCCTACTCGTTTTTTATTGCTGTTCATTTCCCGGTTTCTGCGTTACAGGAACCTGTGAAGGCGTTTTCATCGCCATCGAAGGATACGGTCACTTTTCCGCCGGAAACTTTGATTTTTGTTGGCCAATAGTAGTCAGTCTGGAAAGTGTGTTTCCAGAGCAGCTTGCCGTCTTTGCTGATTTTGTACAGCGTGCTGCCATAGTATCCGATCGCATAAAGGTTCTTGTCTGAATCAACCTGAAGCGCAGCGCTCCATGTACTGTCGCTGATTTTCAGATTCTTTTTTACGGCGACTTTGCCCGTGCTTTTCTTCAGCCGGATGTAGGATTTGTTGTCGATGATATAGACGAAGCTTCCTTTTGTGATCACGCTGGTGCTGTCCAATTCCGTTGCTTCCTGCTTGGATGTCTTATACGTCCAGACAGTTTTTCCGGAGGAATCCAGCCCTTTGATAACGCCATACTGTTTGCCGTCCGCGTATTTCTGCTTGTGCTGGACTTTCACGGCATCTGCTGCTTCAGCGGATTGTCCCGGCAGAAAGGCAAGAACCAGCGCCAGAAGGAAGGTTACGGCCGTTGCTGTAAGGAATAATTTCTTTGTCATAAATGCTCCTTTCATAAGTGCAAATGATACGATTTATCGAATCAAAAAGACTCCATATTGATACCGAACCTAGTATAGCATAATTTCTGGAAAAGAGAATCCGGTCTTGTAGAAAAAACGGGTGGGAATTATATATAGAAGAAATTTGGGCGGAGCATCTGTGTCATACAATAAAAAAGACGGGACACCCCGGCTCTCGCCAAGATGTCCCGCCTTTTTTATAGTGTTGTGAGGAGACCGAAATATGTTTCGAATAAACTCACCAGTAAGCTTGTTTTGAATAATTAGTTCGTGATTGTCACTTCGCTGTCCTTGTCGAAGAAGTGTGTCTTCTCCATATCGAGTGCGAAACGTACTTTGTCGCCAGTCTTTGCTGTTGTCCGCGGGTCAACCCGTGCAGTCAGCTGTGCGCCAGCATAATCGAAATACAGGAACACTTCTGCGCCAAGCAACTCGTACACAC
>CADBTO010000362.1 GCA_902797565.1 uncultured Lachnospiraceae bacterium | reverse complement strand
TGCGCAGGAGTGGCGGAATTGGCAGACGCGCAGGCTTCAGGTGCCTGTGGTCGCAAGATCGTGTGGGTTCAAGTCCCATCTCCTGCAGGGATTAAAAAGACCAGAGCGGTTGCTCTGGTCTTTTTTCATTGCAGAACCGCCGAAAAAACAATCAGCAAAGCCAGCCGGCGACACGCTGCTGAGCAGGGCAAATTTTCAACTCCCTGCTTCCCACACCGCATTCTGCAGCCGATCCCGAAACGGCACCAGAATCAATGAAAGGAACGCCCCATAGAGCAAGGGCAGAATTGCTGCGGACGCAGCTGGAAGCAGGATGCCTGGTCCTGAATTTCTATGCACCATTCCAGAACTATAAGGTCTCCGGACTGGGCAGGCTCTCCCCGGCCAGCAGCTCGTTTGCGGAAATCCCCAGTTCCCGGCACAAATCCGGAATCACTGAAATATCCGGAAATCCATGTCCTGTCTCCCATTTTGAGATCGTCTTGTCACTGAGTCCAAGCTTCTCTGCCAGTTTTTTCTGGGTCATCCCACGTTGCTTCCGTATCCCCGCAATAAACGCGCCTGTCTTTTCCTGATCCAGCATGTGATACCTCCATGAACCATTTCCACACACGCACCAAACTTGATACACATCCCAGTCTACCATTCCCAGCCCGGAAATCAACCCACGAAACGCATAATGAATCGGAATCCCCTCTACCCTGCGGAGCGTAGACGCGTAGAATCATAACTCAAAAAACTGTTCAAAAAATGATCTGCCTGAAGTCAAAAAATAAGAAGCAACACACAGCCTCATGATTTATTCTATTCGGCACGCAACCAAACACAAAGAAGGATATTCTAATGAAAGAAAAACAATCCGTCGTCATCGATGAGAAAACACCGCTGCTTGTTCTGGCAGGCCCTATGTTCCTGGAATTATTCCTGAACACAATGCTCAATAATGTGGATACGCTGATGCTCAGCCACTATAATGAATATGCCGTTGGCGCAGTTGGAAACGCAAACACGATCATGTTTATGATGAACATCCTGTTCAGCGTCATCGCCACCGCTACGAATGTCGTTGTTGCCCAGTACCTCGGTGCCAGACAATACGACAAGATGAATATGATCTATACGCTTGCAGTCGTTGTAAACCTTGCTGTCGGCATCGTTCTTTCCGGCGTTTTCTGCGCGGCGAATCCTCTGATTATGGATTTTCTCCATGTATCACCTGAAATGCGCCCCTATTCCATGACCTATATCTACATCGTGGGCGGCGGCGGCTTTGTCTCTGCGGTGTTCAATGTCCTGCTTCAGATCATCCGGTGCAACGGGTATACGAAAATCGGCATGTGGGTTACCTTCGCAATCAATATCTTCAATATCTGCGGCAATTACCTCTTCCTTTACGGGCCGCTCGCTCCCCTGAAAATGGGGGTTGCAGGCGTCGCCATTTCGACGGTTGCCGCACGGACGCTTGCAGTCCTTGCACTGGTCATCTTCTTCTATGCAACCAGGATCGGGAAGATCTCCCTGCGTTATCTGAGGCCCTTTCCCGGAAAACTACTCGCAAAGATGGTCACGATCGGGCTTCCGACGGCCGGCGAAAGCCTGACCTATAACCTTTATCAGACAACACTGCTTTCCTTTGTAAACAGTATGGGAAATGATGCGGTGAACGCGCGGGCCTATTGCAACACGCTGATTGCTTTCGCAATGATTTTCTCAAATGCATCTGCGATGTCCACACAGATTATCACAGGGCATCTGGTTGGCGCCGGGAAATCAGAGGCGGCATATAAACGAGTATTCAAAACGCTGCGGACCTCGCTGCCTATCACCATTGCTCTGGCTTCCATCAATGCAATCCTTTGCCGCTATACCCTGCAGCTTTTTACCGAGAACCAGCATATCATCGCCCTTGGCCAGATGATCATGATTGCAGACATATTTGTTGAAACCGGGCGCTGCCTGAATATGACCTTCATCTGCAGCCTGAAGGCCGCCGGTGCTTATGTATTCCCGCTGATCGTCGGAATCGCCTGCAACTGGGGCCTGGGCCTTACGACCGGATATGCCGTCGGTGTCGCACTGGGCGTTGGCGTTGCCGGAATCTATGCCGGAACTGCCACGGATGAGTGTATCCGCGGGCTGATTGTCATGTATTACTGGTATAAGAAGAAATGGCTGGGAAAGGCTGTGGTGGAGAAGAAAGATGAAGCGCTCCCTGCTTGACTTTGCTCCTTGATATGATATCCTATATTGAAACAATCATACAAGGGAGAAAACCTATGGGCATATACGTAAACCCGGATTATTGCAATTTCCAAAGAACCTTATCCCGGGAAATCTATGTAGACAAAACCATGATGATCGAAACCATCAACCACTTCATAGACCATGACAATGCCTTTATCTGTGTTTCCCGGCCACGGCGATCCGGGAAAACCATCGCGGCAAATATGCTTTGCGCCTACTATTCCAAGGGCTGCGATGCAAAACAGCTCTTTGCGCCGCTGAAGATCGGGCAAACCATTGGCTTTGAACGTAAGCTGAACCAGTATAACGTTATCCAAATCGACCTGAACGCGGAATTCAGTATGGCAATGGATCCAGCACATTTCCTGGAAGAAATGACACAAGCTATTAACCTGGAGCTATCCCGAGCCTTCCCAGACGCAAGCATTACCGAGCATACTCCCCTCGCCCGAAGCCTCCTGCAAATTTATGCTCGGACACATGAATCATTTATCATCATAATCGATGAATATGATGTCCTGATCCGGGAACAGACGGGCAACGCGCTTTTTTCAAAATATCTGCGCTTTTTGAACAGCCTGTTCAAAAACGACACGCTCCGGCCTGCCATTGCGCTTGCCTACCTGACCGGAATCCTCCCAATCATCCGAGACAAGGTCCAGTCCAAGCTGAACCTCTTCAAAGAATACAGCTTCCTGGACTCCGGCGAATTGGCAGAATTTGCAGGCTTCACCTCAGAAGAAGTGGCCGCACTCTGCAAAACATACCATATGGATTTCTCGGAATGCAGGCGCTGGTACAACGGCTACCACCAGCACGGCTTTGAACTCTACACTCCCCAGACCGTCGCCTTTGCGATGGAACGTAGAAAATATGACAGCTACTGGGGAAAGACATCTTCCTATGAAGCGATTACAGACCGTATCCGTATGGACTTCGCCGGCACGAAAGATGCCGTCATACGCATGCTTGCCGGAGAAAGCGTGCCCGTTAATGTTTCCACATACCTGAACACCATGGATTCCTTCAAAGTCCGTGATGACCTGTTCACCTACCTGATCCATCTGGGCTACCTTGCCTATGACCAAGGTTCTATCGGTACGGAGACTTGCCACATCCCCAACCACGAAATCCGTCTGGAATGGGAGAACGCGATCCGGGTCTGCGAGGGTTACGAGACCACCGCACAAATCATCGAATCCTCCCGCCAGCTTCTAGAAGACACACTTGCTGGGAACACGAACGCGGTTGCAAAGGCACTGGACGAAAGCCACATCCACGCCACCGCGAATCGCAGCTACCATAACGAGGACGCCCTCCAATGCGCCATCTATCTTTCCTACATTTTTGCATTGAACAGTTATACCGTCGTCCGAGAAATGACCGCTGGAAAAGGCTTCGCTGATATGGTATATATTCCAATCCAGCCGCAGGATCCTGCCCTCATCATCGAGCTCAAACGAAACAGCAGTGCAGGCCGTGCTTTAGCACAAATCCGTGAAAAGCGGTACTTCGACAGCCTGACACATTATCAAGGAAAGCTTTTATTTGTAAGGATTGATTATGACGAGGAGGAAAAGACGCATACATGCAGGATTGAATGGTTTGCGAAACGCTAAGGCGAGATGAAAATCCACCCTGCTCGCTGCGCGCATCCCATCGCAAAAAACAGGGGATCTTCTCCCCTGTTTTTTTCGTTCATTGCATATTTACTTTGCTTTCACCGTCTTTGCGGAAGACCAGTTTGAATACACTTTCTTTCCATCCGCATTTTTATAGGTACGGATCCGGAAATACAAAGTCCGGCCATTCTTTACGTTCGCACGTACTGTCACAGATGTCGTCCTGCGGCTC